>DCFT01000183.1 GCA_002319885.1 Bacteroidales bacterium UBA1797 | reverse complement strand
GAATAATCCATGAGATTCCTCACTGCGTTCGGAATGACAGATCATTTATATGTGGTGGGGGGAAGAAGCGGCGATTCGAAGCGGTAAACTTTGGGAAGAAAATATTATATGCGAATCGCCGCTTCTTCCCTCCCTCTCACGTAAAGAATAAGATGTCATTCCGAACGAAGTGAGGAATCTCATGATAATTAAACAATTGCCATTTATACCTGGTTTTCAAAGGACTAATATATGCATTATTATAAATCTTAAAAAGATGTGTATAAAGGGTAGCTTCAAAAGGAGGGGAGAACTATGTTACATTATTAAGTTGTATTATTATGTTAACGCCATTTCTCAGAATTTCAGGTAAAAGTCCTTTGTCAGATTTATATAGTCTTCGGTGAATTCATGTCTGCTGCCACGTTCTATAGTTAAGAATTTTTCAACAGGTTTTTTCTGAAGACGGCTAAATGTCAGGACTAATCTCCTTATCTCAGAAGTTGGTAATGGTTTTATTTTCAGGACATAATTACAATACAGCCCATATTTATTAGCTTCGGCTATAAATATGTTTCCTTCAACATAAGGCATTATCAGTTGAAGTTGTCCTTCGGGTTTTAGTAATCTCAGAACTCCCTCAATTATCATTGCAGTAGTAAGTGAATAGTTGTGCCGTGCTACTGTTTTCCGGATATCGGGACTTTTCAGGGAATCGGAAAAATATGGTGGATTTGAAACGATAAGATCGAATTTGCTTTGTTCTGAAATAAAGTTCTGCAGATCTGAATTTTCTACTTTTATCCTGTTATGCCAGCTGCACCTACTAACGTTCTCACAGGCCTGAATATAAGATTCATAATCAGGTTCAATAGCAATAATCTCAGCATAACATCGTTGGGCAAGCATAATTGATACGAGTCCTGTCCCTGCTCCTATATCGAGAATATTTTTTACTCCCGTAATATCGGCACAGGCTCCAAGGAGCACACCATCAGTTCCTACCTTGAATGCTGATTTATCCTGATAAATTGTAAATTGTTTAAAACTGAAGTAATTATTGGCCATTTTCAGAACTTTTCATTTACTCCAAGACCAAATAGAGCAAAATCATACTTTACAGGGTCTTCCGGATCAAATTCCCTAAGGATTGCGGTAAGTTCTTCAACGGCTTTCCAATCATTCATCTTTCTTGTCAGGAGGCCCAGTTTCCTTGCCGTATTACCTGAATGCAAATCGAGTGGGATATAAAGAGAAGCAGGATTAATCTTTTTCCAGATACCAAAATCCACACCAAAATTATCCCTGCGGACCATCCATCTTAGAAACATGTTCAATCTTTTTCCTGCAGCACCTCCTGTAATGTCGGCAAAATGTTTTTCATTTCTTCTTTCGTGGGGAAGAGAGAAAAATAATGATCGAAGGTGCATTAATCCGTCCTTAACCAAACCTGTGTCTTTCATCCCCTGAAGTATGACATCTTCCATACTGTCAAAATTGGAATAAATATAACTGAGACCTTTGATAAAGTAAATACAATCTGATCCATTAAAGGTTCTGTGAACAAATCTTGAGAATCTTAAAAGTTCGTTTTCATTAGCTGACACAATGAACTCATAAGGTGAATTATCCATTAGTTCTAGCATTAACCTGCCACTTCTCAGAATAAGGTCTCTGCGTCCCCATGCTATAGCAGCAATCAGAAATCCTGATATCTCCCTGTTTTTTGAATCGTTGAAACTATGAGGTATTGAGATCGGATCACATTCAATAAAAGAAGGACTATTAAACTGAAGATATTTTTCTTCGAGGAATGCCTTTATTTCAGTTGCAGGAATACCGTTGTATGATAGCTTAAGGCTCATCGACAATAAGTCCGTCTTTAATCTGGAGTATTCTGTCTGACATGGATGCCAGCTGACGGTCGTGAGTAACAATTATAATTGTCTGACCAAATGTATCCCTTAGCTTAAAGAATAGCTTATGAAGTTCATTCTTATTCTCAGTATCAAGATTTCCCGAGGGTTCATCAGCCAGGATGACTGAAGGGTTATTTACCAGTGCCCTGGCAACGGCTACTCGTTGTTGTTCGCCTCCGCTCAGTTCCGATGGTTTATGATCGAGTCTGTCTGAAAGGCTAAGAAAACCCAGGAGTTCAGTAGCTCTTTTTTCAGCCTCAATTTTGCTTTTCCCAGATATATATGCAGGGATACATACATTTTCGAGAGCAGTGAATTCAGGAAGAAGCTGATGAAACTGAAAAACAAATCCAATATTATTATTCCTGAAACCGGCCAGAGCTCTGCCTTTAAGACGGCTTATATCTGAATCGTTATAAAATATAGTCCCATTGTCGGGACGGTCGAGGGTTCCAATTATCTGTAACAGGGTTGTTTTACCAGCGCCACTTGCTCCGACAATAGATACCACTTCTTTATCCATAATCCGGATATCAATGCCTTTTAAAACCTTAAGGTTTCCATATGCTTTGGTTATTCCGGTTGTTACAATCATAATCTTCTGTGAAGGGAGAATGAAAGCTGCTAGTCTTTTACTTCTTTATAGAATTTATCAGAGATATCAGTAGTCTCTTTTCCTGTATTTTCTTCTGGGATATCTGCCTGTTTACTGACATCAGGCTTTGCCGCCTCATCATTTTTCTGAATATTTTCTTTTATCTCGTTCGCATCGCTTTTAACACTGGCAGACATGTCATTCATACTCTGGCGTACTTCTGATGTAGCATCATTCATATCGTTCTTGATAGAGTCGGTGACATCGTTCATATCACTTTTTAATTTCTCTGAGTAAGTTGTTACATCTTTTTTAATAGTATCGGTAACATCCGTCAAATCCTTACGAAAATCGCTTGTGCTTGTCTCAATCTCCCTCCTTATTTCATCCGTTGCCTTCTTAAAATCGCGCATTCCCTTTCCAATAGTTTTTGCTATGTCAGGTAGTTTTTCAGCGCCAAAAAGAAGAAGTGCAACAATGATGATAACAAATATTTCCGGTCCGCTCATAACAATTTGTAATAAATATTTCCTCCATATAAAAAGCCAAAGTTAGAAAAGTTTAATGATTTTCCCATTGATTAAATTTCTATAAATAATAAAATAGGGACATGCTGTGGCAAGTCCCTATAATTTAATCATAGCCTAAGTTCTTCAACCGTTAAATACCGGTTTTATTTTTTAGTTTTTACTTCTTCAGGCAATACTTTTGCCTTTGGTGTTGTATCGTACATCAAGGCCGTGGCAACGAATACAGAAGAATAGACGCCTGTACCTATCCCTACCAGAA
Organism: Bacteroidales bacterium UBA1797; assembly: GCA_002319885.1. Taxonomy (GTDB): domain Bacteria; phylum Bacteroidota; class Bacteroidia; order Bacteroidales; family VadinHA17; genus LD21. The sequence goes on along the minus strand of DCFT01000183.1, from coordinate 67,814 downwards.
GCGCAAACATAAATCCGCGAATTACGGCACCGCCAAAGATGAACATGGCAACTATTGTAAGAATCACTGTTAAAGTAGTATTGATTGTTCGGCTCAGGGTTGAGTTTATTGCCATATTAAGTACTTCTTTCAGCGGACGTTTCCGATACAGAGGAATATATTCCCTGAGCCGGTCGAATACGATTACCGTATCATTTACAGAGAATCCTATAACGGTAAGGATAGCTGCAATAAATGCCTGGTCAATTTCCATTGAGAAGGGCATAATACCCCAGAAGATTGAATAAACTCCGATAACCAGAAGAGTATCGTGAGCCAAAGACATAACAGCTCCGAAACCATACTGCCAGTATCGGAATCGCATGAATATATAAAAGAAGATAAGAACCAGTGCAATTCCAACTGCATAGAAAGCGTTTATCTTTATATCTGCAGCTACTACCGGGCCAACAGTTTCAGAACTTATCCTGTTATTTCTGAGAAATTCCTCTTTGGTTACATTTCCACCAACAACATCTTTTAAGGCATCGTACAATTTGGTGTCAACTTCATCGTCAGCGCCTGATTCATTGATCTTGTACTTGGTTGTAATCTTTACTTTATTGGCGCTTCCATATGTAACAACCTGGGGAAGTTCCCCGAAAGCAACATTAAGCTTAGCCGCAATGCTTTCAGTGGTTACCGGTTTGTCAAACTGAATAACAAATGTTCTTCCACCTGTAAAGTCGATACCCGGGTTTAAACCCCTGACGAATAGAGAAACAACCCCTGCCAGAAGGATCACTCCTGAAATAACGTAGAAATACTTTCTTAATCCGATAAAATCTATCTTGGTATGTTTGAAGAGGTCAGCGGTGATTTTAATTGAAAAAGTGGGAGTTTTATCTCTTTTCAGCAGGCTTTCATAAATAATTCTTGTAACAAAAATAGCGGTGAACAATGAAGTAAGAATACCAATTACAAGTGTTGTGGCAAAACCTTTTATCGGACCAGTTCCAAAGATATAAAGAACAACACCGGTAAGGATTGTAGTAACGTTTGAGTCGATAATAGCAGAATATGCATGTTTGTAACCATCCGCTATGGCAAGTTTTATTCCCTTTCCGGCTCTTAGTTCCTCCCTGATTCGTTCAAATATAAGCACGTTTGCGTCTACAGCCATCCCCATTGTGAGCACAATACCGGCAATTCCAGGCAAAGTGAGTACAGCATTCAATGACGCAAGTACGCCAAAGAGCAGAAATACGTTGGCAATCAGTGCAATATTGGCAATTGTCCCGGCACTACGGCTGTAGTAAAATACCATAAAGATCAATACGAAAGCAAAAGCAATTATGAATGATACAAAACCCGAATTAATTGATTCTCTTCCAAGTGTAGGCCCAACAATTGTATCTGAAATTATATGAGTCGGAGCCGGCAGTTTTCCTGATTTCAGAATATTAGAAAGGTCATCAGCCTCTTCAATTGTGAAGTCTCCTGTTATTTCAGTACTTCCACCTGTTATTTCATTCTGAACTCTCGGATATGAACGGACGTATCCATCAAGTACCACTACAAGACAACGTCCGATATTTTCGCGTGTCATTCGAGCCCATATTTTTGAACCTTCCGAATTCATAGTCATATCAACTTTAACGTCGCCGCTTACTCCGGTCGAGGTTCTGGCAGAAGTAATAACATCGCCACTAAGTGGAGGACGTCCATCGCGGGTAGTTATTTTTATTGCATGAAGTTCATACATAGTTTTTGTGGGATCCTGTTTATAAGGATTCTGACTCCACATAAACTTAAGGTCACGTGGGAATAACGCCTTTATCTGATTCATTTTCAGATAAGAATCCACTTTTGCAGTATCTTTTGAACTTGCAAGTCCAACCATACATGAAGGCAAAGGCTGACCCTGGGCTGTTACCCTGGGTATAAGGATTCCGAATAACGGATTCTGAAGAGTAAAATCTTCGCGTGTATTAGCAGTTTCAGCTGTTTTGGTAGTATCTTTATTTATCAGGTCAAGCAGGGATTGTGATTTTTTGGTTGTGTCCGAAGCTTCGCCTTTTTTAGTTGTCTCGCTGGCTTTCTGATTAGTTTTCTCGGTATTAGCCTGAATTTCTTTAAGAAGACTATTAGCTTTTATGAGATAAGGAACTATTTCACTGTTTTCGTATGTCTCCCAGAACTCAAGATTTGCGGTTCCCTGTAGTAATTCGCGAACACGTTTTGGATTGTTAGCGCCGGGAAGCTGAATAAGAATTCGTCCTTTTGTAGCAAGTTGTGTAATATTAGGCTGAACCACACCAAACCTGTCGATCCTGGTACGTAGGATATTAAATGCATTAGTTATAGCACCAGAGACTTCCGAATCAAGCACTTTCAAAACCTGCTCATTAGTGGAATTAAAATTGATCTTGTCTTTTAATTCTACCGTTCCAAAAATAGAAGCCAGTTTAGCGTTCGGATCAATTTCCTGAAAAGCTTTACCAAACAGTGTCAGATAATCTGACTGACTTGATTTCTGAAGTTCTTTCGCACGGGCAAGAGCTGCATTGAAAGTCTTATCAGGATTATAGTTTGAAAGAGCTTTTAAGATATCTTCAACCGACACCTCGAGGATAACGTTCATCCCACCTTTAAGGTCAAGACCGAGGTTAAGTTCTTTTTTCTGGCACTCTTTAAATGTGTTACCCAGAAAACTCCATTTTTCTTTTGGCAATGTGGAAATTGAATCGAGGTATTGTGTTTCCTTTACCAGGCTTCCTTTTGCATAAGCTTTGGCTTCTTTTTTTACCTTGTAAGTTGCGGCTGTAAATGAAAGCTGATAAATTGATACCAACCCTAATGCAATTGCCAGAACGATTATAGCTGCTTTATTCTGCATTTGTCTAGTCTTTTGGAATTATGTAAGTCTATATTTTTTATTCTTCTTCGATTGAGGCGCAAAGATATTAAAATTTTATAAAAACAATTAATTAATAATACAATGAAGGCTATTTCTTGATGACCATTACCCTCTTAATGCTCATGCTCCCTTCTTCTTTTATAGGGAGCTAATCCTCAATCTATAACAAAAATTCTCATAAATATAATAGATTTAACCCACCTTAGTGGAGTTCGGGGGGCAAAAACCTACCAGAGGACCAATAAAATCCGGGTATTAAGATAAAAATCTTTTAGCGGAGCAGTTTTTCATAATCAGTCTCGATCGGCTTCCTGTTAATGAAGTCAAAGAGAGTCAGGCTTCTGATATTAAAGAAATAACTCCAGTAATCCTGTAAAGACTGCACATAGGCTCTTTTGTTTTCATCTTTTCTGCTGTCAGCATCATTCAGATCGAGCACTGCAATTTTGCCAATAAGGAAACGTTGTTTAGTAACTTCATACCTCTTCATGGCAACAGTATCGGATTTTGCAGCAATCTCAACCTGGTTTTTCTGCAGATTGAATTGCTCAACATCGAGAAAGAGATTTTGCTGAAAATCAACTAATGCCTGTTTAGCCTGAACCTGTGCCAGCTCCAGACTCGATTTAGCCATCTGATATCTGCCTTTGGCAAGCCCCCAGTCAAGAATAGGTAAAACAAAGTGCATACTTACAAGTTGTGAATTGCTGAGGTTATTGTAGGCAGCGTTAACATTTTCAGCCTGCTGGGAATAACCCAGGGAAGCTGACAGGCTTGCATTAAGTCCCTTTGATGCTTTTGCCTGTGCCTCATTACTCTGAGCATTAAGAACATTAATCTGCTGATTAAGAATATCAGGGTTATTCTGAAGAGCAAGATCGAGCACTTCTTTCATATCGACCTGTAAATCAGGTATTTCATTAGGAAGAATCAATTCAATTCTTACATTTTCATTATATCCCAGAAATGATCGCAACCTGATCTCCCTGTCGCGTAAATTCATATCGGCCTGCTTCCTGGAAGTTTCTGCATTCAACCACGACAGTTGCATCTGAAGTAGTTCGTCTTCCGCAATTGTGCCCAGCTGATATCTTCCCTTTGCAATTCTGAACAAAGTATCTGCATTTGAATAGTTCATTTCTGCTATCTGCTTATTGATTTGTGCCAGAGCCAGTGAAAAGAAATTCATCACAGCGCTCATATGAACCCCTTCAATATTTGAAAGATAGGTTTTCTTAGCAGCATTATACTTTACCGGTTCTATCTTTTTTTGCCACTTTAATGTATTGAATTGCCTTATAGGTTGTGTTATATGAATATACGCGGGATCAGAAATGTAATTTATAGGAAGTTTTAAAGCAATATCTTTATAAAGAGTAAGATCTGAACTCAAAGATATTACAGTACCTGTCAATCCAATATTTTGGGAAAGAGACAGGGTACCCATGGTACTGATTGTATTTTTTGGTGTATAGATATACTGGTCGGTGCCTGAATCGTAAACTTTGGTGAGCCCATTGCTGAAATCAGGGGTAGACCCCGATAAAGTAAGTGATGGCAGGTATTGTGCCTGGTAGGAACGATATTCCCAGTAACTGGCACGGAAACGATGTTTAGCTATTAAGGCATTAGGCGATTGCTCCTCCGCCAGTTTAATAACTTCATCAAAAGTCAGTTTTTTTACTTCCTGTGCCATTATATCCTTTGAGGAAAGAACAAGTAGAGCTAAGAGTGATAACAAAAGTAAATTCTTCATTTTTAGATTATAATAATTTATCCTGTTTTTCTGTCCCTATGCAGGAGGATGCCGAATTAGTGAAACAGAAGGATTTATTCATGCCTCAATGACTCGATCGGATCTTTTTCTGATGCTCTTTTTGCTGGTGAATAACCAAAAATTACTCCAACTGCTGCAGATACTCCAAAGGCAATAAATACAGAAAAGAAGGAAACAATTGTCATTATGCCTGCAATCTGTTCTATAAGTTTAGCCATAATAACTCCAAAGAAAACACCAATAAAACCTCCTGATACACTTATCAGAACTGCTTCGGAGAGAAACTGTACAACAATATCCATTTTCTTGGCGCCAATTGCCATTCTTGTTCCAATTTCCTTAATTCTTTCCATTACTGATGCAAACATGATATTCATAATTCCTATACCTCCTACAATAAGTGAGATACTGGCAATTGCTCCAAGGACAATATTAAATATGTCCTTTGTTCTTTGTTGTTGCTTCAGAAGTAATTCAGGTACTGTTATTTCAAAGTCTTTTACACCCGTATGTCGCCTTGTAAGCATCCGGCTAAGTATTTCAGTGGTTGGCTGAAGTTGCTCTGTCTCAGTCACCTGGACAACTATCCTGTCGAGTTGATTGTAATTCGTTTCTACATCGCTTGATGCATCCGAACTGCTTACCACCACTCTTGACATCCCTCCTCCTGGTCCCCTTCCTCCACCAAAAAATTGCATTGAAGTGGCTTCTGAAACAAGTTTTGTATTAAGAAGGGCCCTGTTCTGGTATCTTAAAAGCATTGTCTGTATAGGAATATAAATATTATCATTATATACATTCACTCCTTTTTCTTCAAAACCTGTAAGACTGACATTGGTTTTCTGAAGAACCCCGATTACTTTAAGCCATATTCCATTGAATTTTATGTATTGTCCGAGAGGATCAATTTTACTAAAGAATTTTGCTCTGATATTGGCTCCGATTATACAAACCTGGATTCCGTTCTTCTCCTGAAATGAATTAAAAAAAGCTCCTCCTACAAGTGGCAGATTATACAGGTAGAAATAATCATTGGATACTCCGACCAGTTTGGCAGTATACTTTACTCCATTAAGCATTGCTGTTGAGTTAAAGGAGATCTCCGGGCTAATTCTCTTCACAGAAGGAAGTATTTGTTTAATAGCATCAACGTCAAGAAGGTTTAAACCTCTCGAAAACTTCTTTTGTTGTTTTTCCCCTTCTGTTGTGGAAGATGTCTTATCAGGTATTACAGGGTTTATGAGAATATTGTTCACTCCCACCATTTTCATCTGTTCCATTATCTCCTGCTTCGCTCCTTTCCCAATGGCAAGCATTGCAATTACAGCAGCTACACCAAAAATTATTCCAAGGGCTGTAAGCATCGATTTCAACTTATTTGAGACGATGGATTCAACAGCAATTTCAATATCGTGGAAATATCTTAATATAAATTTGAACATAATATTCGCTGCTTAGTAATTATTTCCTGAATCCTGCCTGAGATGGAGAAGCTCCGTTCTGCCCATTAGTCTGTGAACCCTGTCCGCTACCAGGCCGGCGCCGTCCTGATATACCGCCTCTCTGCATCATTCCGTCTCCATCTTCCTTATTCTTCTCAGCTTCCTCTCTTATCTTTAATTCTTCGGCTTTTTTTTCTTTCTCCCGATTTTTTATTACTGAGATTAATTGTTCACCTTCCAGTTTGAAGTTTTCGGGTTTTGCAGGAGTACTAAGATAAACCTGAACACCTGCCTGTAAACCCTGATCAATTACAACATTATTTTCGTTTGATTCACCAAGTACTACAACCTGTCTGGTCCCATTTTTCAAATATACAAAAGGAATACTGTCAGCGCCTGCATGGACACTTTCCAGAGGTATATAAGTAACATCTTTAATCGTTTTGGTAATAATTTTGTTCCCGGTTGTCATTGAAGGCCTCAGAATCGGATCGGTTCCATCAACCTCAATCTGAACTTCAAATACTTTTGCATCGGCGTTAGGCAACTGTTCCCCGATATTAGCAACACTTGTGACTGTGCCAGTATAAGATTTTTCAGGAAAGGCATCAACCATAATCTCAACATGCTGACCTGCTTTGACCTTGCTAACATCAATTTCGTTAACATATGTTATTGACAGCATGGAAGACATATCGGGGAGTGTTGCGACTACATTATCCCAGGGACTTATTGAAGAACCCACTTTTCTTTTGGATCCCATCCTGTCGCGTTTATAAATAATCATACCTGACGAAGGGGCAGTAATTATAAACTTTGATAAAACTGTCTGAAGATCGCTGACTCTTCCGCGTTGTTCAGAAAGATTTGTTTTGGCTGTGTGCATATCCGATTTTGACTGTTCAACTCTCAGAGAATATCCTCTTATTGCCTGGTCAAGTGACCGGTTTGCTTTATCGAGCGATATTTCTGCCTGACGGATAGTTGTAGGAGGCTCATATTTTGATTGTTGCAGCGTTATTGCAGCCTCTTCAACCGAAAATCTAAGATTTTTAATGTTATCCCTCAGGTTACTTAGAGTTACTGCGGTGTCGAGTATCTTCATCTCAAGGTTCGTTTCATAAGTGGTAAGTTTCTCAAGTTCATCTTTAAGACTATTGTCAAAGGATGTTCTATCGAGAGTTGCCACATAATCCCCCCCTTTTACCTCTGTACCTTCGGGAACCATATCTGTTATTTTAATATCCATAGCCCTTATATTCCTGCTTTGTGTAAACTCAGGCCCTATGATATCAGTTGAGTTTTTTGCCTGTAGTTCGCCTGTAGTATTGACTACTATATCGAACTGCCCTTTCTCCGATCTGGCATAGAGATTCGCTATATCTTTCTTTGATGATACCTTGCTGATTATAATCAATATAACGATTGCACTAACTAAGATAATGCCAGAGATGATAAGTGTTCTTTTAGTCATAATTTACCTTATTTTATGAGGTATTGTGTAGCTTCCAAGCCAAAAAAAGTCTATTCTATTGTGATTTATTAAAAGACAAGTGCAACTTATCTGAAATTAAAACAAAAGGTAGATAAAAAACCCGGCCATAAAAATATTAAAAAGGGTACTCCTTTTTCAGACCTTAACAATTTTTAACATGAATAATGACAAAAGACGTTTGATTATAATACACAACTCAGGGTTGCGGATAAGATATTCCTTAAAAATCATTGGAATAAAAATGCACTTACTTTTCCTTAACAATTTCAATAACCGTGTCCGCCAGCTCATCTGCCTCCCTAATATTTCTACCCTCGGCATAAATACGGATTATTGGCTCAGTGTTTGATTTTCTGATCTGAACCCAGCCATTTTTATTCTCAATCCAGAGTCCGTCTCTTTCATCAGTTAAATGATCTTTGAAATGATTTTTTATCGCGTCGGTTATCCTTCTAAAATCCATATCCGGATCAAGAGTAAGTTTCCTCTTGGCAATAACATACTGTGGATATAATTTCCGTAATGAAGAACACTTTAAACCTGTTTTTGCAATATGCGACAGGAAAAGAGCAATACCTGCCAGCGCATCACGACCATAATGCAATTTTGGATAAATGACCCCTCCGTTACCTTCTCCACCAATAACCGCATTTCTGTTTTTCATCTCTGCCACAACATTTACCTCACCCACTGATGCTGAATAATGTTCGCATCCATACCCGGAAGTTATATCTCTAAGTGCTTTTGTTGAAGACAGATTGGATACAGTATTTCCAGGAGTATTTTTGAGAATGTAATCTGAAACTGAGACCAGAGTGTACTCTTCCCCGAACATAGTGCCATCTTCACATATAATTGCCAGTCGGTCTACATCAGGGTCAACAACAAACCCTATATCAGCACCCCCCTTAACCACGAATTCTGAAATACCCTTAAGGTTATCAGGCAGTGGTTCAGGATTATGCGCAAAATTACCGTCGGGAATTGTATTCAATTCCAATACCCTGGCAACTCCGAGAGACTTCAGCAGTTGAGGCAGAATTATTCCACCAACTGAATTTACACAATCTATTGCAACAGTAAACTGTGCTTTCTTAATAGATTTTATGTCAACAAGATCTAAAGCAAGGATCAGGTCAACATGCTTCTTCCCCCATGTATGGTCATTTTCCAGCGATCCGGTGAGATCGTTTGAAATAAATTCAAAATCCTCATTGGCAGCTATTTCCAGTACTTTCGTTCCATCAAGTGCTGATAAAAACTCTCCCTTCTCATTTAGCAATTTCAAGGCATTCCATTCAGCCGGATTATGACTTGCAGTAATAATAATGCCTCCATCAGCAGATGTACCTGTTACCGCAATTTCCACGGTAGGGGTTGTTGCCATTCCCAAATCAATTACATCTATGCCAAGACTTCGCAAAGTGGAGGTTACCATACTATTGACCAAACTTCCCGACTTACGTGCATCACGTCCGACTATAATTTTCAGTTTGGACTTTTTATTTCTTAAGCGGGCCCAGGTACCATATGCTGCTGCAAATTTTACGATGTCGATGGGAGTCAGGTTTTCGCCGGGTTTTCCACCTATTGTACCACGGATACCTGAAATAGATTTTATAAGTGCCATATCAATGAGGTTTTCATTATTACAAAGGTGCAAAAAAATCATCAAATCAGAATATCGCCAAATAATTGTACCTTTGCACACTGATAATTAATTGAAATGGAGAACCGAAAAGCTACAGGCAGACCCTTTAGAAAATATGAGAAACCTGAAGCGGGTGAAACACGAAGCCGAAAACCGGCTGGTAAGCCAGCAATAAGACCTGAAAAGGGCAGTAAAAAAGGCATTTCCGAAGAGACTACACTTCTAAGATTAAACAGGTTCATTGCCAACAGTGGTGTATGTTCAAGGAGAGATGCAGATGAACATATAAAAAACGGTTTTATATCGGTAAATGGTCAGATCGTGACTGACATGGGCACCAGGGTCAGTTATGATGACGATGTGAGGTTTAAGAATAAAAGACTCTCCGCTGAAAAAAAGGTCTATATTCTTATGAATAAGCCAAAAGACTATGTGACTACGGTTGAAGATCCGCATGCTGAGCATACTGTTCTTGAACTTATAGGTGACAGTTGTCGTGAAAGAGTTTATCCGGTCGGACGTTTGGATAAAGCAACTACAGGAGTCCTTCTTCTCACCAACGATGGCGATCTCGCAGGAAAACTGACTCACCCAAAGTATAAAAGAAGAAAAATATATCATGTCTTTCTTGACCGGCCTGTAATTAAAAATGATCTGTTTAAGCTCACAGAGGGTATTGAACTCGATGGTCTGACGATAGTCGCTGATGCCGTGTCATATGCAGATCCTGATGACAAGACACAGATTGGTATTGAGCTTCACTCGGGACAAAACAGGGTCATCCGGAGAATGTTTGAATCACTTGGCTACAGGGTCAAAAAACTCGACAGAGTCTATTTTGCCGGGCTTACCAAGAAAAATGTGGAAAGGGGAAAATGGCGATATCTTAACGATAAGGAAATAAGTATGCTAAAACGGGGAATTTTTTAATCAATTAAGATGAGTCACAGATCAGGTTTTGTAAATATTCTGGGAAATCCTAATGTAGGCAAGTCAACTATAATGAACGCTCTTGTGGGCGAGAAGCTTTCTATTATTACTTCAAAGGCTCAGACAACCCGCCATCGTATAATGGGTATTGTTAACGGAGAGGATTTTCAGATTGTGTATTCAGATACTCCGGGGATACTCAGACCCCAGTACAAGCTTCAGGAGACAATGATGAACTTTGTCAATTCTGCCCTGTCTGATGCTGACATGATTCTGTATGTTACCGATGTGTTGGAACGAAATGCCAGTGAAGGAGAATATATTGACAAAATAAAGGAATCGGGTATTCCTGTTATTATTGCAATAAACAAGGTTGACCTTACTAATCAGGATGATCTGGAAAAAGTTGTTGAATCGTGGCATATTGCTTTTCCGGATTCACCTTTAATTCCGATTTCCGGGCTAAAAAACTTTAACCTCGACTCACTTCTTAACGCTATTCTTGAGAAACTTCCTGAGAGTCCTCCATATTTCCCGAAAGATCAGCTCACGGATAAATATGAACGTTTTTTTGCTTCCGAGATCATCCGCGAAAAAATCCTTGTAAATTATAAAAAGGAGATCCCCTATTCCGTTGAGATAGAAATAGAAGAATTTAAAGATCAGAAGGATATCATTAAAATCAGGGCATTGATCCATGTCATACGCGATAGTCAGAAAGGGATAATTATAGGTCATAAGGGATCCATGTTAAAAAGGGTCGGGACTGAAGCAAGGCATGATATGGAAGATTTTTTCAGAAAGAAGGTTTTTCTTGAATTATATGTAAAAGTCACCAAGGATTGGAGAGATAAGCCTTTGGTGCTTAAAAGATTTGGCTATCAACAGGATTAATTTTAAAACATTTTATGAGCAGAATAGTTGCAATAGTAGGAAGACCAAATGTTGGGAAATCGACACTTTTCAACAGGCTGACCGATTCGAGGGAGGCTATAGTTGATGAAGTAAGCGGAGTTACCCGTGATCGCAACTATGGAGTTTCGCATTGGAATGGAATGGATTTTTCGGTGATCGATACAGGAGGATATGTTCAAAACTCCGACGATATATTTGAAGAAGAGATAAATAAACAGGTTTTACTTGCAATTGAAGAATCTGATCTTATACTCTTTATGGTCGATGTGACCTGTGGTATTCATGAACTGGATGCATCAGTCGCATCTCTATTAAGAAGAATAGACAAGAAAGTACTGCTGGTGGTAAACAAGGTAGACAATGGTGAGAGACTGATGGATGCCAATGAATTCTATAACCTGGGACTTGGCGGTTATTTCCCCTTAAGCTCTATGAACGGTAGTGGTACAGGGGAGCTACTGGATGAAGTAGTAAAATGTCTGCCGGAAGAAGAGCCTGGAGTACTGCCTGACCTTCCAAGGATCGCAATTGTCGGAAGGCCTAACGTAGGAAAATCATCATTAGTCAACTCTCTCCTGGGAGAAGAAAGAAATATTGTCACACCTGTGGCTGGAACTACCCGTGATTCAATATATACAAGGTATAACAAATTTCAGCACGATTTTCTTCTTGTTGATACTGCCGGATTGCGAAAAAAAGGTAAGGTAAGCGAAGATATTGAGTTTTATTCGGTAATGCGTGCTGTAAAGACGATTGAGAATTCAGATATATGTCTTCTTCTTATTGATGCTACCAGAGGTATTGAGTCACAGGACCTGAATATCATGTCGCTGATTCAAAAAAACAATAAAGGGATGATTGTTCTTGTTAATAAGTGGGACCTGATAGAAAAAGACAACAAAACAACTGTTTTGTTTGAAAATGATATTAAGGAAAAGACAGCTCCTTTCACTGATTATCCCATATTGTTTATATCTGCAACAAATAAGCAGAGGATCCATAAAGTGCTTGAATTGGTAGAACAGATAAATCAGAACAGGAACAGGAAGATCAGTACATCTGAATTGAATGAGGTGATGTTACAGATATTGAAAAACAATCCTCCGCCGGCAATAAAGGGGAAATATGTTAAAATTAAATATGTAACCCAGCTACCAATATATACGCCGGCTTTTGCTTTTTTTTGTAATCTGCCTCAGTATGTGAAAGATCCGTATAAAAGGTATCTTGAAAACAGGATGAGAGAAAAATTTGAATTTACTGGTGTGCCGATCAGACTGTTTTTCAGAAAAAAATGATCAAATTTGGTGTGGTTTTTGTTTGTGAAATTAAATTGACTTAAAAACCATGAGAAATACCGGATATCTGACTTTAGTTTTCATTTTCCTTTTCTTCATGAATTCATGCAAGAAAGTTGAGCAATTACCTGCGACACCTCATATTGAATTTACAAGCTTCACTGTTTTTGACACAACGGATATTCTGGGTAATAATTCAAAAGGGGGAAGACTGAAGTTCCATTTTGAGGACGGAGATGGCGACATGGGTCTTAATGCTCCTGACGGGACCACTGCTGATTCTACAAATTTATTCTTTACGCTCTTCAGAAAAGAGGGGGGAGTAATGGTCGCCGCCCCCGATAATGATCCTTTAAAACCTTCACCATACAGGATACCTTATATGGAAAGGACTGGACAGAACAAAATTCTTAAAGGGACAGTTTCAGTAACTTTTCTTTATCTGTTTTATTCGCCTGCTGATACAATACGATATGATTTTTATATAACAGACAGAGCTCATGATACGAGTAATGTTGCTTCCACTAATGAAATAATTCTATCTGTAAACAATACTTACAAATAGCTTTTTCAGACTTTCACTCCCATAAGAAGAACATCATCAACCTGATCATAGGAACCTTTCCAGTCGAAATAGAATTTTGACATGGCCCCTTTCTGCTCATCCATAGGCAGATGAGAGATCTGTTCAATAATTCTTTTTAACCTGGCTATCTTCAGCTTTTTGCCATCAGGACCTCCAAACTGATCAGGCAGCCCGTCGGAGAACAGGTAGATTGTGTCGCCTTCTTTAAGGTAGTATTCCTGATCATCAAAGAATTTCTCAATCACCGATTCACCACCTACTGACGATCTGTTACCTTTAATATATAATGGTTCACCATCGAGTACAAGTATAACAGGGCGCATAGCGGAAGCAAACCTGATATGTCGTGTTGATATATTAATTTCACAAACCACCATGTCCATACCGTCGTTGGAGACACCTAATTCCACATTCTGGTTAAGGGTGGAAAAAATCTGCTTGTCGAGGAGACTAAGAATTTCCGACGGTTTTGATATTCTCTTCCTTGTAACAATATCCTGAAGCAGAGTAGAACCAATCATTGACATAAATGCGCCAGGGACCCCATGCCCTGTTGAATCGGCGCATACTAAAATAAACTTATCCTCTTCAACTTTATCAAACCAGTAAAAATCACCACTAACTATGTCCCTCGGGTAAAACATAATGAATGCATCCTTAAAGGTGTCTTTCAGTTTATTAATATCGGGTAGGATACTAGTTTGTATCCGTTTTGCATAGTTTATACTATCGGTGATCTCAATATTCTGAAGTTCTATTTCTCCCTTCTGCTTCATAACAACACTAGTCCTGGCTTCAAGTTCTTTTTCAAGGTAATCCTGAATCTTTTTTTGCGATTTTTCCCTTTGCCTTATTATCAGAATCACAATACCTGTTAAAATACATAGTTCAAGCAGAATGGCCCACCAGGTTCTGTAAAATGGTTTTTTGATCAAAATACTGAAAGATACCGGAGTACCCTGTGATAACCCCTCTTCATTCACCGATATCATACTGAATTTATATTTGCCATCGCTAAGATTATACATTGCCTCCCGGGAATTATTCATCTTGCTCCAGTCGAGATCGAAATTATTGAGAATAGTACTATAGTAAACTTTATCAGGTTCACTGAAATAAATACCTGAATAATAAATTTTGATCTTATATCTGTTATATGGAAGAATAAATGATGGCTGGTAAGGATACATTACATCATTAATTTCTATTTCATTTATATTACTGAACGGACCAATTGATTTCTTTTTTTCCTTTAACAGGTCATATATTATTAGTCCTTCCGTAGTACCTATGAACAATTTCTTATCGGATGACTCAAAAATGCCTGCTGTATTACATACTCCGCCTTTAGCAAAATCAGTTCCATATATTCTGACTGTTCCCGTGCTTTCATTAATCCTCGAGAAACCTTTGGTATGCCCAACCCATATATCCTTGTCTTCATCAGCAAGAATACTGTAACAATAATTTGACATTAAATCATTGCTTCTGTTAAAGCATGAGATTGAATCGTTACGAAATTTAAATATCCCATTCCCCTCAGTAGCGGCCCAAACAGTGCCATCACTGCTTTGTGAAATAGATAGAACACGGTTCCTTGTGCTTCCGGTCATAGTGGCTTTCCCGGCACTAATATTAAAATCGCTGTCGATTTTAAACAATTTATCGCTCTCTGTACCAATATAAGCTTCTCCATTCCTGCCGAGTAAAATTTTATTTATACTGTTATGTGGCAGTCCGGAGTTTATATCAAATTTCTTTATGAGATTACCCTTTTTATCCAGTACAATAACACCATTGGTTGTTGCCAGCCATATATTTCTGACATCCATCTCAATATCTTTTATATCATCTTCGCCCGAATCGCCTGACCTGAAAAATCGTTTCACTGAGCCCTGAATATTTCTCACAAACAGTCCGTTTCCTCCTGTTCCAATCCAAAGATTCTTTTCATCGTCAAGAAGAAAGGACTTGATTTCAGCCTGCCCAACCTGTTTTGTGAGTTCAGTGTAAGAAAGGGATTTGCCGGAAACCGGACTAAAAATGTGGAATCCGAAAGGAGTGCCAAGCAGAATATTATTATCAATATTCTTAATATAAATTATATTGTTTTCGTGCGAATCCTTCCCAGGTAAATAAAACCCCATTGAATAGGAGGCAAGCATTGAAATACCTTCACCATATAAACCGAACCAGTAATTACCTTCTGCGTCCTGAAATACTGTTCTTACATCATTGCCAGGGAGCCCTGAGTTTAAATTGAAGTTCTTCACAGAATTCACTTTTTCAGAATTATCTGAGGAATCAAACTGAATGACACCCGAACCGGAAGTAGAAACCCATATGGAGCTGTCAGAACCACTGGTGATAGACTGAACTTTCAGTGTGTTGAATTCGGGATGGTCGGGAATACGTGTAAGATTAAAACTATTATCAGAAACTTTCAGTTGAAATAAACCATCGTCATCGGTTCCGACGATAAATCTGGAACCACCATCAACTTTATAGACTGCTGTTACACCATAAGAATCCACCCCTTTAATAACAGTAACCACCGAAACTGAATCTTTCTCCAGTTTACAAACCAGGAGATTCTCCTGGGTGCCAATAAGCAAACTATTCGTATTTATGAAAGAAGCTGAAAACAACGCTGATTCAATTGGAACAGGATAAGTACGTATTTCTTCAGGTTTTATAGGATTAATTGAATAAATGGCTTTACCCTGTGGTACAGCATAAACCAGTCCATCGGGACCTTCAATAAGGTCGCTTATGCTTCTGGTATTGGAAACAGGAACAAGGATCAGTTTATTATTTTTCTCATACATTATGGAACCGTCGCTGAATCCGAACCACAGTGTACCTCGCTTATCTTTCAGGCATCTTGTAGGATATCGTCCGGAAGCGGAATCGGGATATTGAACCGGGAAAAAATTATAACCATCAAACCGCGATAAGCCGCTGGCAGTTCCAACCCAGAGGAAACCATCACTTGACTGGGAAATAGTATATACAAAACCATTAGGGATATTCCTTTCAGTTCCGTAATTCAGATAACTGTAAGACTGACCGCTCGACAGGAATGAAAATATCAACAAGAACCCTATGGTGCTGATTAATATTTTAAAGTTGATAATACATCTCATTTCAGGTTTCACTTATTTTTTTGGCTTCACTTTTTCAACACGCATTTGAGGCTGATAAATAGGTACACCTCCGATTGGCGAACTGTAGAACTTTAAATTATCTCCCCTCTGGTTCTCCAAAGTAATCACAACGTTATTATTTTTTACCAGCTCATCCTGTCGTTTATGAAACTGAAAATCAAGTGAAGAACCCACTTCTGGTGGTTCAATAGGGATATTTGAGGTGACCCAGTTGTCTTCATTTGATATTGGGATCTGTATTCCTTGTTTATATCTGGAAACAACTAAAATAGTGCCGTCATTATCCCAGTCGAAATTACTCTGCCTGATATATACTGTTCCGGTATCAATATATGGATATATATGTGAAACACTTTTAAAATCATTCCACATCCTGAAATGATATGCATAAGTAAATGCATTTGCTCCTTCTATTGGAATATTGTTGTCAGGATCACTGCTCAGAAAATATTTATAAAGATTACCATCATCACCACTTATGCCCTCGCAAACAATTTTAAACATGTAACTGTTCCATTTGGTATTAAAGTCTCCTTCCGATGGATTAAAAGGACCAAACGTATAGTAATTGTTGTCGTATCTGGCTTCATTCCCAAAAATCCTTGATGCCAATAAGTTACCTGATTTGTAATTCAACCCTTTCAATAAACCTCTTGATTCAGGGTTTACCTCAGGATCCACGCCTTTACCTCCATATACAGAGAACATGGTCTTAGTATCGAACACCCCTTGTATTTCGTCATTTTCTCCACCACAATCGGGATCAAAAACTCTTATATAAAATGGCTTTGTGTAATCTTTCAGTATGCTGAAGAAAAATACCTGGTGAAAATCATAGTCGCCCCAGGATGTTTTACCGTCTTTCCCAAAAGTAACCAGGAAGGGAATATTTTCGTCTTTACCCGGGACTGGTTGTCCGGATACTCTGGTAAACATCGAAAACCCGAGAAAATAGAGTATTAAGAGTATTTTAAATTTTGATTTTTTCAATTTCATTAACTTCAAAATTAGTTATTTTCGGTATTACGGATTAGGCATAACAATAATATTTTTTGAGATACAGGCTTCTTTAGGTTTGCCTCCTGGTTCAGGCTCTCCTGTTATAATAAGCTGAATATTGAAATTTCCGGCTTTACGATAACTTTTTTGGACATCTTTTCCGATAGCGATTGTTTCGTCGCCAAAGTTCCAGTAATACTGGGTTATTTTCCATCCTGGAAGATTAGTACTATCGGCACTAAGCGTGATCAGCCGGTTTGCATTGATCTTGTCGGGTGACGATATATAAGGTTGTTCAATTTCTGTTACAACAACCGTTTCTGACTTTTCGTTGTAACTTACTGCCTTGGTAATAAGATTGGTCACATCAAGCTGAACATTATAAGTTCCGGGGTTTTTAAAGCAATGTATAACATCGGGACCTGTTGCTTTGTCTCCATCTCCGAATCTCCAGTCATAACGGAATGGTAATGTATCATATTTCAGAGCATTCTCTTCAAAGAAGCGATAACAGTAATTGTTCTCTTCCAAAGTGTCACATGTTGTTTTTCTGATTATTGTGGAAGAAAATTCATAGATTTCATCTTCCCTGCTCCTGTTGGAAGAAAAGTAACCTTTCTGAAGATCGGCGTCTGCAACAAAAGCAAAATCATCAGAAGAAGAATTTATTGGCTCAGGTATTAATACGGGATCATCCCAGGAACCATTGGTTAATGTGGTATAATAGATATCGAGTTTCCCAGGTCCTCCAGGCCTGTCAGAAGTAAAATATAATCTTCCTGAAGGATGCATAAATGGATAGTTTTCAGTACCTTGTGAATTAACTTTGGGTCCTAGATTTACAGGTGCAGCCCATTCACCATTTATTAATTCACAATAATACAGATCAGATCCACCGCTTCCTCCCGGCATATCTGATGCGAAAAAAATGTATTTTCCATCCTTGCTGACAGAGGGTTGACCAATGTCAAAACCCGGATCATTATATTTGAAAGGTTTAAGAGATACAAGATCAGTTCCTGAGAGATCAGCAATAAATATACCACTGTGATTCTTAAAGTTCCTATTGGTCGCCAGTTTACCTGTTTCAACTTCACTTGTAAAATAGACGGTTTTACCATCAGGTGCAAAGCACAAAGGACCACTGTTAAATTTATTACTCCTTTCACTTTTTAATAGTACAGGCTTTCCGAAATCCGTGCTGTCTTTTTTTTCTACCATATAAATATTATACAGCCGTCGACCGTCGAAAGCAGTGCGGTCCTCAAATGCGCTGAACCGCCTGTCGGAACAAAATACAATACCATCTTTGAAAATGACAGGTGATATATTATTAAAACCGTTTATATTGAACGGCATTCTTTTAACTTCATATATTGACGGCGTTTGTGCATAGATCTTAAGTGATGCAGAAGTTATCAGTATCAGAATAAAAATTATATAAAAAATTCTTTTCCCCATTATCAGAAATACCTTGGATTAGCTGCGCTCACTTTATATCCGAACTCATATCGTACAATAAACTCCGTGGATCCATTTGAATAGGAGCTCATTCTGCCAATAGGATAATCGTAAGAGAATCCGAACATAAGTTGCGGGTTAAGCTGAACCTGAAGTATCCCTACCACCACCTGTTCAGATGTTCTCCATGATCCACCTACCCAGATCAGGTCACCGAAAATAAAATTACCGTTTATATCTAACTGTGTTAGCTTTTTAGTTTTATCAAGGGAATAATCAATGAGTACGGAAGGCTTAAACTTCAAAGCCTGGGAAAAAGTAATAAGGCCTCCTCCTGAAAAGATAAGATCATACTCATTAACGCTGTGATGTGCCTCGACAGACCCTGTCGAAGTATTTTTCTTATAATTAAGGAAAGCAGGTATTGAAAGCCCGGCAAACAATTTATTGCTTACATAATAAACCCCGGCCCCAAAATTGGGAAGGAAATATGGCTTCTCATTAGTAGTGAAGACCGGATCATTCATTGTAGTAGTAAGTATGCCTGAGTAATTGGTATTTGAACGGTCGAATCCTGCTTTAAGCCCAAAGGAAATCTTACCTTTTTCCAGGTTTATCCTATATGCATAACTTGCATAAATACTTTGCGATTTGGTAAATCCGAATTGCATGAACTTGGCCATCAAACCCAAACCAACCTTATCATTTTTCAATGGAGTATTAAGAGATAATGATTGAAATACAGGAGCATCCTGAATTCCCATCCATTGCATCCTGTATGATAAAAATGCACTAAGAGAGCCTCTCGAACCGGCATAGGCAGGATTGATCAGCAATCCGTTCTGAAGGTACTGACTATAGACCGGATATCCAAGACTGATTCCTGTTGAATCGGGAATTGCCTGACCCGGAACACTTGCAAAGAATGAAAGAAAAAGAAAAGAGAAAACTACCTTTACCTTATTCATTCGTTTATTATCAAAATAAAATTGTTTAAAAAACTGTGTCATCAATATCTTTTAAGGATAATAAATCCGCTTTTTTTATAAACATTGCCTGTCTTGGAGGTTATTTTCAGCAGGTAATAATATGTGCCTTCTGCCAGATCGAGCCCTGTGGAATTCTTTCCATCCCAGTCAGTCCATATCTGACCGTTACGGTTGGAAGTCTTAAAGACTTCTGAACCGGCTCCGTTAACAATACTAAGATCCACATAATTATCTTCGAGATTTAATCCTTCAATCACAAATGTATTATTCCATGCATCTCCGTTTGGAGAGAAACCCTGAGGATAAAAAGTGTTCAATAATTCTATATATACTGAATCACTCAAAGTGCATTTGCCCCTGGTCAAAGTCCATAAAAATGAATTTTGCCCTACTGAAAGATTCCTGACAATCGTATTATTTTTCGTATTATCATCAAAAGTAGCGGAACCATTTGTATTGTCGAGAATTGTCCACATCCCGGTATCAGGAGATTCTGGCATAAGGGCTTTCATGTGGTATATTTTATCTACAGAGTATATTGTTGTATCAGGACCCGCATATGGAACTCCGGGTAACGGGTCAACCGCTATATCAAAAATATTTGAAGTGCTTGTGCAACAATCATTTAAACCTGAAGTAACAATCCGTTCGTATTTTGTACTGGTAAATAAAGCCGGAGGCTGATAGGTTGGCGAGGTATTTGTGCCTGTTGCTGCTGAGAAAGTGACCCCTCCGTCAGTACTCTGCCACCATGTATAATTATAGATACCCGATCCCCCTTCAGGAGTTGGTCCGGTAATTGGATCAGGTACAAGGCTATAACAAACTTCAGCTGTACCAGATATTGTATTGTTTGTTATTGTCGGAAGAACTGTTTCTGTTATTGTATCGCTATTGACCGTACAGGCACCGGAAGAGACTTCCCTGATAAAATAGGTAGGCGCTGTAAGTGGTGGTGGCTGATAATCAGCACCTGTTCCCGCTGAAGGTACGGACGTAAACACAATATTATCAAGCGAATATTTCCATTGTAAAAGGTAACTGCCACCCGTACCACCAGTAATATCTGTTGAACCAATCAGGTTCCCTGGCTGCTGGCTATTGCAAAGTGTTTCAGAAGTGCCCCCTCCGGTAACTGATATAATATTATTCAATATAGGCTTATGAACAACAACTCTTATTTTATTGCTGATATCCGTACATGTAGATGTCACAATCCGTCTGTACCAGGTTGTATCAGTAAGAGTGCCTGATTGATAATCAGGGCTTGTTGCTCCAGTAATAAATGCCCAATCATGAATTTTTGAACTATCCTGCCATGTAAAATTATAGCTTGTATTTCCACCGGAAAGAGCCGGCTCAGTAGTTCCGATAATACTGGCCGGTGCAGAACCAGAACAAATTGCAGGTACTCCGGATATTGTATTATTTGTTATAACAGGAAAATCTTTCAGAAGGACTGTATCACTTACTGATACGCACACATTGTTACTTCCTGAATAAACAACGCGACGGAAGATATATTGGTTAAAAGGAATCCTCTGGACAGGCAGTTCCGCAGGATCATAACCCGATGCATCACTGGCTCCCGTGGCAGTTCCCCACCCTGAACCATTGATATTACTCTCCCATTTGAAAATATAAGATCCATCGCCACCTTTGAGCGGATCAGGAGAAGTAGAAGCAGTTGATCCCTGTAGGTTGGTAAATGTCGATCCGAAACAAATATCCGGAGGTGAATTCAGAATGTTATTATTTGCTATTGTATCAAGAACAGTTATTTTAACAACTGCCGAGGAATCAATGCATCTTCCTGAAGACACAGTGCGTCTGTACCATGAAGTAATTTTAAGGGCAGCTGGAGGTGTATATCCCTCTGCATTATGAGAATTCACCGGCACAGTAAATAAGCTGTTATTCAGGCTGACACCCCAGTTAAAACTATATATTCCATTCCCGTCCTGGAGGGTTGCCTGGGATGTAAAGGCAGGGGGATCCTGTCCATAACAGATTGTATCCGAATTCCCCACTATATTATTCTTGATGAAAGGCTGAACAATAATTTCAACAGGTTTACTCACATCAACCATAGGCGTGGGGGAAGAATCTGTAACTGTTCTCCTGAAATAAACTGTTGCAACTTCAGGTGTGGCGGGAGGTGTATAAGAAATTGAATCAACAAGAGTACCAACCTGAGTCCAGGTGGTCTGATCATAACTTTTCTCCCACAGGTAGGTATAAGGGCGGACTCCTCCTACTGGTATAGTACCTTTAATTTTTGGAGGCACCATGTTTGAACATACCGAATCTACATGAGTACCGGTTATAGAAGAACTGATTGAATTAAAAAGGAAACCGTTTAGAATTGCTTTAAACTTTGGCCTTATTTCACCACCAGAACCAGGATTTTTCCCGGAAGTCCCTCCGTTTACATTGGTTGTTACCGGCTCGGTGGTAATACCTTTGCTCAGGTATAATAATCCACCGCCGCCGCCGCCGCCTTCTCCGTAACCATTGTCGGGATTATCACCACCATCTCCCCCGGAAACAGAAAGATTCAAAGGTTCCGAACTATAACTACTTAATGAAAGCGCAATTGATCCTCCTGCACCTCCTCCTCCTGACCCCCCAAGACCTGTTATGGTTCCTCCATTGCTGCCGTTTGCAAGTATATTGTGTCCGTTTCCAACTATTGAGTCAGCAACAATAATAACCACTCCTCCACCGTTTCCACCATATGAGAAAGATTCAGTTGCTGGTCTGGTTGACGCTCCGCCACCACCACCCATATAAATTCTGTTTGGAAGAGAATTATCATCCGCAGTAAGTCCACCTTCACCACCAGGCCACTGAATAATAGGAACACATGAATTTTCTTCATATCCTCCTGCACCACCTGAACCCCGGTTCGATCCTCCACCTCCTCCTGAATATCTTCCGTTTCCTCCACCGCCTCCGGTCCAGTTAAAACCTTGCCCTTTCATAAAGTTTAAACCAAGCGGTTGATTCAGATCAGAAGAATAGTTTGCCACTCCTTCTCCTTTATAACCAGCATTACTATTGCTCTGCGGATAATATTCCAGTCCGTAAAGAGCCGTATTGGTACTCCTGCATATGCCATCTCCCTGAGCATCGTAACCCCCTCTGAATCCTAATCCTGAGACATCAATATCTGCATTAAGAGTAAGCTTTCTGCCAATTATCAATGCAATTACACCTCCCGATTTCTTTAAAGTGTCCCATGCAGAACATGTAAGTTTTGATGTAACAGTTGCATTGTTATAATATGGCACTCTCACTATCTGGACATTACCCAGCGGATCATAAGTCTGAAGAATATTGTTCCTGAATACAATCTCCTTGGCCGGTGACACAGTAACACTTTGTATTATCAGGAATTCGTGCATTCCCGGCTCTCCCAGCTTACCTCCAAATGTTCCATAACCCGAAGATGTAAGAATCTTGACACCCTGCATCTGGATTAACAAAATAGTATCATTCGCACGAAAACCAGTAGTATCATCCACTGTTACCCTGTCAACACCAATTGTGACAACATGTGTAGATGGATTTTTAATGCTGATATCACCTGAAAGGCTAGTCTGGGCTAGCACCAGAATACTGCTAAAACCAAATATCAGCAAACAAAAAAGAATTCTCTTGCTATGGTGCAAAAAATTGCCGGTCATCATTCAGGTATCAGAACTGCTAATATAACTATTATCCTGAATATTTCTAAAGATATGTAAAAGAAGTTTGGGGTTTGGAGTCCGGAGTACTGAAAATAGATGAAAAAAAAATAAAATATCAAAATTGAAGGGCTATTATATGAAAATAATCATGAGATTCATTCGCAATAATAAATTATTTAGAATTAATTCAGGCTCTCTAAGCACCGGGTGTCTCATCAGTATACATAACAGGTAATTCAAAATAAAAAACTGTTCCCTTATCAACCTCTGATTCAAACCAGATAATGCCGTTTGCACTCTCAATATATTTCTTTACGATGGATAAGCCAAGACCCATTCCCGACGACTTTGTAGTAAAATTCGGTGTGAAAAGATTCTTACGGAATTCTTCAGGAATACCTGATCCATTGTCTGATATCGCGACAACAACCTTATCGCTTTTTACCTTAAGATCTATCTTTATCAATCCTTGCCTTCCGGCCGGAATCGATTGAATTGCATTTTTAATAAGATTTGAGAAGACTCCGTTAAGTTGCTCTTTATCAGCGAATATAGCAATTTTGGTTTCAGGTGGCCAATGTACCTTGAAAGTAACATTACCTGTATTTTTGAAGAGTTCCAGAGTTATCCTTATCTGATCAAGGATATTTACTTCAACAGGATTGGTAACCGGCATCTTGGCAAAAGCTGAGAAAGCAGAGGCAATTGACGAAAGATCATCGATATATTCGATCTGGTTCCTTGTAAAACGGTCAAGCATCTTGTCAAACCCCGGTACCTTATCGTTCCACGATTTGAAGAGTTGCTGGACATTAAGTTTCATAGGAGTCAGAGGATTCTTTATTTCATGAGCAATCTGCTTGGCCATTTCCCTCCATGCGAATTCTCTTTCCGAGTCAGCCAGTTTATGAGTGCTTTCCTCAATCTCATCAACCATTCTGTTATACTGTTTTACTAGTTCCCCTATTTCATCGTTCCCGGCATAGTTAAGGTGTTCGCTTTTCTTTCCCACTCCTACTGTGGCAAGACCTTTGCTAAGCATCGAGAGAGGGGAAGTCAGCCGCCCACTGATAAACACAGCAAGACTCATTGTTATCAGGATTAAGAGGAGAGTGAAATTAATTACTGCAACAATAAGGTTTGAAATCTCTTTTGCCAGAACGCTTTGCATCCTGAAATAAGGCAGATTCAGATAGGCAAGAACTTTATTATCGGTATTGAAAAAAGGAACATAGGCTGATAAATACTCGAGATTACCAATCTTCTCTTTCTGATAAAATTCACTTTTCCCAAGATACTTGAGATTATTAAATGCCGTGTTATTTATCCGTTCGCTTGTAAGGTCTCTGTCAAATATTTCCTCCCGTGATGTTTCTATGAGGAAGCCATTAATATCATATAAATTAATGTCAGTATTAAAGATATTCGAAAGCTTAATCAGCAATTCACTTAGTGATGAGTAACCATTCCCCTTCCAGTCAGCGGTAAGATATTTTTCCGAAGCCAGCTTGCTGTCGAGTTCGAGATAAACGGAATTTAGCTTTTCTTTTACGTTCTCATAGTGCTTTGCCTTATACTGGCTGATAGTAATATATGCCACAACTATTCCAATCAATATAAATGCGAATAACAAAATTCCTATAAATGAGAGTTGAAGTTTCTGTCGGAAATTAAAGATGTTGAGTCTCCTTACGACCGGTCGCCTTATGATAAGAATGATAATATTTGAGAAGAAAAGAATGAAGGCGAAGAGATATGCAAAGGAGATAATTATATTTCCGGGAGTGGGAACCGGACGGGAAATAATAACAGTCGTGTTCCCGTTTTTATAAAGTACATGCTTAAATCCATCGGTACTGAAAATCCTGTAGTCTGTAAATTTATCAACATATTCAGCATCAGTTTTGTCATATGGAAATTCACCTGTGCGCAGAACGATTTCCCCGTTTATATATTTGGCAAAGGAGTAGTCTTTCAGACCTGCATATCCATGGTATTTCTTATCAAGAAGAAGCTCAGAATAACCTGGTTGGAATACATTTACATCACTGTATAATTCAATGAATAATCCATTAACTTTATTTTTTGCTGATTTATAATATGACCTGCCAAGGTAATATGATCTGCCACCCTGATTATCAAGAAAATAAAAATTAGTTCCTGTCAGCAAGTGACCGTTTCTCTTAATTCGTTCGTCAAAAAAACTAAAACAGTTCTGAGACTTCTCACTTCCGGCGCCAATTTGTAAAGGCTGATCATTATGACAGAGGTAGACACCTAAATGATAATTCTTCCAGAACCCGGTAAAATACTTATCCGCAATGTAGTTTGAAATTTTTTCAACATTATCCTTGTTGAAATATTCAACCTTCATCATAGAGGTAAGAATAGTATCCTTTTCTAATACAGGAGATAAGTCAAGCAGCAGATGTTCAGCTTCAGGGTCATTTTCGGTTGAAAAAGAGACTGCCTGAATCTTTATGCTTTCGGTTGTTTTCTTTTCCGATAGTATTGTAATAAAATATAGATAATAGAGGCCTGAAACCAGTGAAAGGATTACAGTAATACTAAAAAGGCTGAGACTTCTTGCCATAGATATCCGGATGCTCACTACCAGAACAGAATAAAAAATAATCAAAGCGATCATTGTTCGGGGATCGTTGCGGAAAAAGACAGCCGGTACTGCAAATGAGAATATTAATGAAGTGATTAACATTCGCGTATTAAACAGTCTGGCACTCTGAAATATTTTAAGCAAGTAAAAGACCGGAACAAGAAAGAGAAGAAAAAGAGAAGCAAATCCTGCAAAACTGAACATATTCAATTTCAAAACCTTATATGTTTCGAAATTTATGTTAGAGGTTGAAATCAACAGACTGAAAATCCATTGATAAAGACATAAAAGAAAAGCTCCGGTTATCAACAGCGCAGACAGGAACAGATAACTTTTTAAGCCACTACTCCGCTCCGGAACTTTTATAGTGATATGCCGGTAAAGAACCGTGGAAAAAGATGCAAAAAGAATACCAAGAACTAAAAGGTGACCCAATGATGGTATATACGAATTCAGGGTAAACCGGTAAGGTGAAAAAAGTTCAGTGTGAAAAGCGGAGAGTGGCTTGCCGGTCGAAAGAATGATCATGTAGATTATGATAAAAACAGAGAGCGCCAGACCAATTCCAATTAGTGTTTTCCCTCTGTTAACCAGTAGTTTGACTATTTCGAAAGTAAGAAGTATGATCAAAACAAATACAGCTGCCCATAAACATAAAGGGATAAGAATAAAACCAGTATTTTCTTTGACCGGAGGAAACACCAGCGAAAAGAGGAAAACACCCTGTTTGTTAAAAATATGAAACTGGGAAGCAGTCTTATCAGTGCTAAGCCCCACGTTTTCAGGAATTTTGAAGCCTTTAACGAAACCACTTTTAATGATGTTATTCTCAAAACTATAATCAGTATGTAACCTCAGCAGTCCGATTATTTTTTCATTTCCCGACTGGATGATCTTGGAGAGAAACCATCCATTCTGGATAAAGACAAATGGCTTATTATAAAGAGAGTCCATAAAAATACGAGGCACATCAAACTCGTTATCTGACCAATAAACAAGTTTATTGTCGAAATATTCAAGAATGCTGATCCTGTTTTGTTCTGCTATGGAAATAGAGTTATTTTCACTTATTGAACCAAGATTACTCACATCTGCCATAACAGGTTTCATCGAATCGAGGCAGTGATCCATAATTGTTTCCTTCGCTAACAAGGTCTTGTTAAACATCTTCGTTCTGAAGTGATACTCAAAATCGCTGAAATAAACTGATTCTGCTGCAAGTGCCAGAAGAATAAGTACTAGCGTCAGACCTGAAAGGAATAAAATATACCGGTTGGCTCTCATAACAAAATGATCACATCTTATTCATGGTGATACGGTTCTCCTTTTATAATTGTAAATGCCCTGTAAAGTTGTTCAAGAAACAATAATCGTACCAGCTGATGAGGGAAAGTCATTTTTGAAAGTGACATTTTAAAATCTGCTCTGGCGTAAACAGCCTCAGAAAAGCCCCAGGGCCCGCCAATTACAAACACTATCCTCTTATTTGTAAGAAAAAACATTTTCTCCAGAGCTTTGGAAAATTCCAGTGTTCTTAATTCTTTCCCGTTTTCATCGAGTAAAATTAAATAGTCATCGTCAGTAATAAACTGAATAATTCTGGAAGCCTCTTTGGATTTTTGTTCCTGAACAGGCATGTTCTTTGTATTTTTTATATCAGGAAGTGTAATAACATCAAAAACAGAATATTTTTTTATGCGATTTGTATAAAGATCAACTAACACTGCAATATTTCTGTCAGTTGTTTTACCCGTCTGCAATAATGCTATTTTCATGCTTTCTGAGGCGACCTTTTATTTAAAAACGGGGTCATTTATTTACACAAATATAATTAATAACCAGCTCAAGTAATTATATTTATATGTGTTTAGCAATATCAGACAAAGAAATAGGAAAAGGAAACAATTTGACGAGAAACCGTTCCTTTACATTTTAACCCTTATTATAGTGTTATCTTGAACGAATCTCTTTTTTCATAAAAGAAAAGTAAGACAAGCCAAAACATATAGTTGTGGCAGCAATCAGACCTGTAAGCTGGGGCCATACAAGCATTATGCTCTGTCCTAAAGGCAAGAGGCCTGGAATAGCTCCATGTATCTGTTCCATACTCAATGGACCCAGACTATGGATTGTCGGCATAAGTAGAGTTGTTGTGGCTTCATTGTAAAGTCTGCCTGGTTCAATCCTTAATAAATTCAATACAAATTTTTGATAATCAATAATTTGTTGTGCAGAAGCAGTTTCGGCAGGCATATTAGCTTTGGAAATCAAATTTACTATTAAATGGAAGAATACAGTAAAAAATAACCATGCTGCAATACAAGCAAGAGCCGAAGTAGCAGTCTGACGGAATTGTATTGAAAGAAGAATCGACAGGTTCAGCCAGAAAGCCACGTACAGAATGCTGACCAGAATGAAAAAAACAACGCGTAAAAACTCTTCCGGCGTCGGAGGAATTCCGATAGTAAGAATACCGAATCCCATTACAAGAAAACCCAATGCAAAAAACATAATGCTGATCACTACCAGAGCAGCTAAAAACTTAGCATTCAACAAATAGTCACGATGAATGGGTTGAGCCATGATACGGCTGAGAGTTCCCCTGTTCTGTTCTGAATTAATAGCATCAAATCCAAGGCTGATGCCTAGCAAAGGGCCGAGGAAGCTGATGAAAACCACGAATGAAGGCATTGTACCATCCGACAGGGTAAATAAGTTGAGAAATAGAAATGAATTATTATGGCCAGGAGTCTCCACAACCTTACCTATATTAGTTAAAGCCGTATACAAAGAACCAAAGCATGTAAGACCAATTATAACTATCAGTATAATAAAACGCCAGCTATTTATATGGTCTGAAATTTCCTTATTTACAATCACCAGGAAAGGATGTGTTAATTTCTTTTCCTGTTGCGATCTTATCCGCATCTTATTCATGATTTGCATCTCCTTCGAAATAACGGTTATAAATTTCATCAAGACCGTACTCTTTCTTATGCAGGAAGCTTAAACCGGCACCCGAATCAATAATTATCTTTGCTATCGCCGGAGACAAGTCTCCGGAACAGCCAATACGAAGAACATTATCTCTCACATTAATTGAAATCACACCGCGAATGTTTTTAAGTTTCTCCAATAACATGTCCATGTTTTTAGCGACTTTTAAAGAATCTGCTTCATCGAAAGAATCAAGTGATATCCCTGCTTCGATAATAAAAGTCTCATCAGAAAATAGCTTCTGTGAAAGTGAAGAGATATCTCCTTCAGCCAATAATTTACCATTGACAAACAATCCGACTCTGTTGCAAATTTTCTGAACCTGGTGAAGATTGTGTGACGAAAGAACTACCGTGAGCTCCTGTTCTTTTTTTAATTTTAAGATTAATTCCAGGAATTCCATCACTCCGCGGGGATCGATACCCAATGTAGGTTCATCAAGAATTATTAGATGCGGATCTTTAATCAGTACATCAGCTAATCCGAGTCTTTGGCGCATACCACGCGAATATTTACCTGCCTTTTTATCTGCTTCTTCAGTCATGCCGACACGTTCGAGAAGTTCCCTGGCTTTTTGGTCAGCTTCTTTGACAGATATATGATTTAGCCTGGCGGTATAGATAAGGTTTTCTAATCCGGTGAGGTCGTCATAAAACCTTACATCTTCAGGCAGATAACCAACTATCTTTTTAACTTCAATAGGATTGCGGGTAGAATCAATATCGCATACCATTATCCTTCCGGAAGTTGGTTCTATCAGCCCTAGCATCATAAGGATTGTTGTCGACTTTCCGGCTCCATTAGGCCCCAGTAAACCAAAAACTTCACCCTTTGCGATAGACAGGTTGAGACGATCAACAACACTGACAGAACCATATTTTTTTGTCAGTTCTTCAAGCTCAATAATATTCCGGCTCACGGCTTACCTCCTTCCATACTTTCTGAACAGATAGAACACCCCTAAGAATACAATTAAAATTATCATTATTCCCAGCCATCCTACGAATAAAGGGGTTTTAACAGATATTCTGAATTCAGCTTTTGTATTTATCCCATTCCCGTTTGCTTCAAATCTGGTGACATAATCTCCGGCAATTGTTTTTTTTGCAACTTTGATTGTTGCAACAACCTGTGCCGATTCACCCGGTTCCAGCTTCTCTACTACCTTTGGATCAAAAGTGACTTCCCAGTTGACAGGTGCTGAAGAATTCAGCTTGATATCTTTAAATTCAGCAGTACCGGTATTTTTTACAAGAAGGTTGATCTTTTTCTCTTCCCCTTCTGAAATATTGTCACTCAATAAACCTGTTGGTGTTGTCAGCACCATGTTATAAGATCCTGTTATTACAGTTTCAAGTTCAAGATTGGCAGAAGTCGAAGTCGTCCCTGCGTTTATAAGAATTTTATACAAACCGCCTTTTGTTTCCAAAGGTGGTACAACATTTATTTTAACGCCTTTTGCGTGATTTGCATCAATACTTACCGAAGAAACCTGTTTATAATCAACATTGAATGTCACTACCCATCCCGGAGGAGCAGAAGCATTTAATGAGTAATTCTGATTATCAGCAGTAAGATTTTTAATCTGAGTTTCATAGGAAAAATTAGAAGTGGTTGCGCCTTGCAGGTTTGATTGCATAGCCGTAAACTCAGTTTTAAAGGTACCTTGCTCGGAAACAGTCACTGTGATTGGCAGAGAATCATAACCTTTTGCTTCCACCTTAAAATGATAACTGCCTTTATTTACCTGTAAAGGAACATCTACCAGGAGAGAAAGTGTTTGTTTTCCTCCGGGAAGCACTGCAATCTGGCTGACCTTCCATCCGCCCGCTTTTAAAACATAATTCCAGTTATGCGGAAGACCTGATACAGAAATGTCAACCTTCTGAATTTCACTGCTGTTATTTATAAGATCGATTGCGAAATTGATCGATTCTCCCGGCGGGACAGAAATTTTAGTATAAGGAGTATACATTGCAACACTATTCCCGGTTGTCAGAGACGGGGATGCATTTGTGATCAAGATACCGGGTAAAAGGAATAATAACAAGCTTATGAAGTTTGTCCTTTGTGAAAAAAGCAATTTTTTCATGATTTTAATGATTTTCTGTTCCAACAGCAATTTTAATTTTTTTTTCAATTCGCAACTGTTAATAAAAATTTAAGAAATTCTTAAAACATATCTAAAAAAACATATAGAATCTGCCTTTAAATACTTTTTTTCACCCCACAAAATGTACAAATCAGCCAAAAAGCATAAAAATTTTAAAAAAGTATGAGGTAAGGATAAAACAGTAAATAAGTCATAAACATCTTTCATAATCAAATAAGTATTAAATTTGTAGTGCACTGACGTAATTGTCCGCAATATTTAAACTGAACCGATATGAAATCCGTAAATATTATTCCGGTAGTATTAATAGCCTTAAGCAGTCTTACAGCAACTGCCCAGGACGAGGCAAAGATACCAGAGGGGATTGCAATAGCTATTAAGGCAGGCAATGCGGTCGAATTATCAAAGTATATGAATTCTACAATAGAACTTCTCCTGCTCGATAAAGAAGATTTCTATAAAAAAAATGTAGCTGAAACCATCTTAAAGGACTTTTTTACGGAGTATCAGACTAAAGATTTTACTATACGGCATCAGGGTGCGAAAAATGATGCCCAATATGCAATTGGTAATCTTAAAACTGAAAAGGGCGACTTTCGTGTGTATTTCCTTCTGAAGAAGGTTGACCAGGAATTACTGATACATCAGATACGTATTGAATCTGACAATGGAAAATAGAATTCTGAAGGAATTCATCTTAAAAAGCCTTGCTGAGGATTTAGGGGATGGTGATCACACTTCCCTGGCCTGCATTCCGGTTGATACTAATGGAAAGGCAAAACTCCTTATTAAAGAGAAAGGGATACTGGCCGGCATAATGGTAGCCCAAATGCTCTTTTCTATTATTGATAAAGATCTGGTCATAGATCTCATCTTGGCCGATGGTGACAGCGTTGAGCCTGGAGATATTGCTTTCTATATCTCAGGCCGCCAGCAATCAATTCTTAAATCAGAACGGTTAGTTTTGAACATCATGCAAAGAATGAGTGGAATCGCTACTGTCGCACATGAATATACTGTTCAGCTAAAAGGACTTAAAACCAGGATTCTCGATACGCGCAAAACTACACCTGGATTCAGATTTCTTGAAAAGGAAGCTGTAAGGATTGGTGGTGGAATGAATCACAGGATGGGTCTTTACGATATGATCATGATTAAAGATAATCATATCGATTATGCAGGAGGCATTGAAAAAGCAATCAATAAGACCCGGTACTACCTGAAAATGAAAAAAATGAACCTCAAGGTGGAAATAGAAGCAAGATCATTGGAGGATGTAAGGAAAATACTTGCTGTTGGCGGTATAGATAGAATCATGCTTGACAACTTCAGTGTTGCTGACACTCTCGAGGCAGTTAAAGAGATTTCAGGCAGGTATGAAACAGAATCATCAGGTGGAATTGACCTTAAAACAGTAAGATCTTATGCAGAATGCGGAGTTGATTTTATTTCCGTAGGTGCTCTTACCCATCATATCAAAAGTTTGGATATGAGTCTTAAAGCCATATAAAAAATGAACCTGAAGGAAATCACCTTATCAAACGACAAAGGAAAAATCAGGAAACTCGTTTTGCCCGGTTTTGACGGTGTTCCTATAAGTCAGGTTATAACCTTTGTAATAAAAGGATTCCGGAAAGGAGTTCTTGTAACAAGAGCTTCATCAATAGCTTTCAATCTTCTTTTGGCATTGCTTCCTGCCTCAATTTTTCTTTTCACTCTCATTCCTTTCGTTCCGATTCCCAATTTTCAGCAGGAACTTATCAAACTTTTTGAGAACATACTTCCTTCCAATGCTTTCAATTTCCTTGAGACAACAATTATAGATATAGTTACTCACAAAAGCAGAGGACTGTTACTTTTTATGTTTATAGCAACAATCATCTTCTCAACTAATGGAATACATGCTATAATTCACGCATTTGTTGTTTCTGCTCATACATTTAAATCCCGATCATGGGTGAATCAGCGTAAGATCTCAGTTGTATTACTGCTTATTGTCATTTTCATGATTGCAACAGCTGGATTTCTGGTAATTTTCGGGAAGATCACAGTAAACCAACTAGTTGCTCTTCATATTATTAAAAGACACTTTGTAATTTATTTTCTTATATTCCTTAAATGGATCGTGGTAATAATACTGCTTTTCATGGCCATTTCCTTCCTATATTATTTTGCACCTGCAAAGAAAACAGGTTTTAAGTTTTTTTCGCCAGGATCAACCCTTGCTACAATATTGTTTATTCTTACATCGCTAGGCTTCTCTGCATATGTAAATAATTTCGGCCAGTATAACAAACTATACGGCTCTGCAGGGACGCTTATGGTCATACTTATCTGGCTATATCTTAACTCAATAGCTATTCTTATAGGGTTTGAACTGAATGTTAGTATTATTGACGCACGATCTAAAGACAGGGAAACACTGTCTTCTATCAGCTACAATGAAGAAACTTCGTAACAAGGCGGCTTATCTCTTCATTTTTGTTATACAATTTCTCGCTTAAACCTTTGTCATCAAAAGCTTTCAGCCTGGTAACAACATTATCAATTACACCGGCAGGAAAGATGCCGTCTTTTTCAAAGAAAGCTCTCTGGGATATAAGACATTCCGCTGATTCCCAGCACGAAGCAGGCAATGACTCAAGGTTTTTCTTATTTTTTTTATCCTGATCCTTAAAGATATTATAATCAACATAAAGTTCACCGGCTTTCTTCAGTGCATTATCCATTTCCAGACCATGCTCAGCGGCAATTACCAGACCAGCAAAGAGTTTGTGTATATCAGCTGATCCATCGGGGGATCTGATCTCTACCGTTTGTTTTGAAGGCATATCCTCATAGTCTGTATGGTCGGCCGGATTTGCATCTTTTATCATATCCGTGGCTCCGTTCCAACCAAGTGGGACCCGAATAAGAACGGACCGGTTTCTATCGCCCCAGCAGATATTAGTTGGTGCTTCCTGATGTGGTACAAGACGCAGGTAAGATGTGGGTATAGTATTTCCAAAAGCTGTCAGTGATTTGGAAAGATCAAGAATTCCAGCTATCATTTTTTTAGCAACATTACTCAGTTTGCCGTTCTCAACCATCATGTTCACACCATCCTTTTCGAGCATCATATGTATATGCATCCCTGAACCAGCCTTCCCAACAGTGATCTTTGGTGCAAAGCTTACTTCAACACCATATTCTGAACCCAGTATCCGTATAATCCACTTGGCAATAAGAAGCTGATCAACAGCTTCATCTATTTCTACTGGCAGAAACTCAATCTCATGCTGTTCAAAATCCTCACCATCTTTTGAAAAACTCCCGACTTCGGAATGACCGTATTTGATCCTGCATCCTGCTTTGGCACAGAGCTCAAGTGCTTCAATCCGGAGATCCTCAAATTTTGCAAATGGTTTTGACTGATGATAGCCTTTCTGATCAAGAAGAGGATAAAGATCATCATGAATTGATTTTATATAATATTCAAGCTCGCCAAAGGCTTTAAATTTAAACCCGGTTTTTTCAATAAAACGTGAATATGCTTTCCTGAGAATATACTCGGGAGCGCTTTCGAGGGGTTTCCCATCACTATTATAAAAAGAACAAAGAATTTCGAGGGTTGGACTCTCTGTAAAGGGGTTTACAAAAGCTGTTCTGTAACGGGGTATTACATATAAATCGCTGGCGCCCGACTCAATGAAGGAAAATAAACTCGATCCATCAACACGCTCTCCGGCAGTAAGGATTGATTCAAGATGATCCCTGCTGAAAGGAACAAAATTGAGTGATTTAAGTTTACCATCATCTCCTACATACCTGAAGTTCAGCATGGCGATGCCTTTTGCTTCAATAAACCTAATTATGTCATCCCTTGTAAAATCCTTTGATGGTTTTTTAAGAAACTGAACCAGTTCATTCTGGTTCATGATAATATCGTTATTCTTTGTCATCCGGTGTTAATTTTTATTAAGGCAACAAAAATATATAATTAACTTAAGCTGAATCATGACAAATAGCTGTTTTTAGAAAGTGCTCATAACCAACTACATTTTTATTCTCTACAGCTCCCTGAAGCATAGTTAATTAATAGTATTGAAATGACAGGGAGGATAGAGGTAAAATATCTGACTAATAAAAAAAAGCTGTCTCAACTGAGACAGCCTTTTTAACTAACTAACCAAGTGCAAAATCATATTTATATAGTTATCCCGATTACGAAATAAATACTTTCAGCCTGAGGATTAACATAAACTGTTCCCTTCAGAGGAATAGAAAAGTCGGGAGAGATTTTAATGTTGCGTACAGAGGTCAACCCCAGGTTACAGACTGCAAAACCATCAATCTTACCATAACCTGCGCCATAGTATCCGTTGGCAGGCGTTACTCCAAGGAAGACATTGAAATCTCTTAATGCATATCCAAATTCTATATATGTAGAATAGTTCTGTTTTGTTGAGTAGCCATCCAGATTTTTATCCCATTTTTTATCGGCACCATAGATCATAGTATTTAAACTAATACTAAGTGGCAGATTCTCAGTACCGAGGAAAGAAAGGCTGACTTCCAGAATATGATCAGTTGTAGAGTTTTTATAATCAAAATATGATTTATTTGCAAAGCTCCAGTCATAATCGGTAATTCCGATCTTAAAGTTTTTCAGCGTATAAGCCAGGTACGGATCGAGTTCTTTATAGGACGCCCGGTAATCAGTGGAACCCCATACCCCAAATTCGAAACCGCCAGACACTATCGCCAGAGTAGGTTGTATGTTAGGGTCGGGACTACCGACGGTACCCCTCCATATATAAGAACTTACTATGTCGGTTGTTACTTTGAAATTCGTTTTTGGTTCACTTGCAGGTTCAGAAGGTACGGGAGTCTGACTAAATACAGAACCGGAAAATAGTAACACAATGGCTGATAGTGAGATTATTTTAGTTTTCATGATTATCCTTTCATTTTTTTATATTCATTTAATTACATTAACTTATGAAGATTAAGAAGCGGAATATTTCTTTCGTGTTCCGCTTCTTTCTTTAGGGTAATGTTATCTTGATAGCGGTGTTTCTGAGTTTTTGTCTAATTTTACTCCTGAATAGCCTTCTACGCCCATTTCCGGCATATCAAGGCCAAGAAGTTCATCTTCGGGTTTAACTCGGTTTCCTACAACCTTATCAATAAGTTTGAACATGATCCATCCGATGCCTCCCACATAGATAATATTTGTTGCAACGCCTATAAACTGAGCTGCTAACTGGCTGAAACCTCCGCCATAGAACAGCCCTTTTACAGTTCCGGCAACACCATTCCATCCATCGCCATATGTTCCATCTGCAAATAATCCAAGTGCCAGGCACCCCCATGCACCATTAACACCGTGTACGGCAATGGCTCCAACAGGGTCGTC
Organism: Bacteroidales bacterium UBA1797; assembly: GCA_002319885.1. Classification (GTDB taxonomy): domain Bacteria; phylum Bacteroidota; class Bacteroidia; order Bacteroidales; family VadinHA17; genus LD21. Next base: position 31,391 of record DCFT01000183.1, on the reverse strand, counting down.
GATGCGGATCTTCTGATCAATAAAAATAGCCGCTTCAACCACCAGGACTCCTGATATCAATCCAATAATTGCGGCACCACCAACACTCACAAAGGCACAAGGTGCAGTAATGGCAACTAAACCAGCCAGCATTCCGTTCAGCATCATTGTAGGATCGGGTTTCTTTGTTTTATATAACCACATCCATAGAACTGATGCCATTGCTCCTGTTCCTGAGGCAATCATTGTATTGACCGCCACTACCGCTATGCGAAGATCACCGCCGGCCAGTGTGGAACCCGGATTAAAACCGAACCATCCGAATGCCAGGATAAAAGTTCCGATAACAGCCATTGGGATATTATGCCCGGGTATTGCATTTGCTGATCCGTCTTTGTTATACTTCCCAATCCTTGGCCCCAGGATTGCAGCACCGACAAAAGCAAGTACCCCACCAGTCATATGAACTACTGATGAACCAGCAAAGTCAACATGGCCATGCCCCAGTCCAAACTCTTTTCCGAGCGTTGATAACCATCCTCCACCCCACACCCAGTTTCCGAAAATCGGATAAATAATTGTTCCTACAAATATGCCATAAATGAAGAATGAAGAAAATTTCCATCTTTCAGCCATAGAACCTGTTGGAATAGTTGCTGTTGTATCCATGAAAACCATCTGGAAAAGAAACATAGCCAGAACACCAACATCATAAACACTGAAGTTCAGAAAGAACCCCTTCATTCCGAATAATCCGAATGAATGACCGGCAAGGCTGAGACTGAATTCACTGTTAAGCCCATCGAACCCACCCAGTGTACCAAGCGCCCCCACTCCTCCAAACATTAAAGCAAAGCCTGTCATATAAAATCCAAGCATTCCCAGAGGATAGATTAAAAAGTTCATGGCTATGGTGTGAGCAACGTTCTTTGCACGTGTAAGCCCCGTTTCAACCATTGCAAAACCGGCCTGCATAAACATTACCAGGAACCCAGTTACCAATACCCACATCATATTAATCGCTACCTTATTATGGCCGACAGCATCTGATATTTCTGTTGCAACAGGTTCACCGGGTTTGGCAGCAGAAATATCCGATACATTCCCGGTATTAATTCCACTTGGGTCAGGTTTTCTGGTTCCATCTGCATAACATACAGATCCTATGGTCATCATTAGCGCCAGAACGAACAGTATAAGTTTTTTAGTCATCTTTATATTTTTTATTAATTATTACTTAGTTAATTTTTCATCACCAGGACCAGCAGTCGAAGCCTCTCCACGTGCACCATTGCTTATCCTCACTGACTCTTCAATATTGTAACTGAATATCATCCCATCGCCGATCTCACCGGTAAAGGCTGCTTTCTCAATACAGTCGATTGTTTTTTGAACATTAATATCACGAAGAACCAGTGAAATACAAATCCTGGGAATGTACTGTGTGTCATATACTGTGCCCCGGTAGCTATGATGCCCTCGCATATGCTCATTCCCTACACCTGAGGCGTCCCAGTAAGAAAAGAAGTCGATACCTATCGCTTTAAGCTGGGATTTGACGTCTTCGAACTTTGATGTTCTGATAATTGCTTCAATCTTTTTCATGCTATGTAATTATTAGTTGTTATTTACTTTTCAGAGTAGACTCAAATACTAAAATGGTACATTGTTGTAAATTTTTATGCCCACAGATGTATATGGCCAAATACATGCCATTCCTTTAAAATATATCCGGGATAAATATTACAATAGATTTTAAATGCCTGAATTTCAGACAGTAGATGACGAATAAATAAGTCAGGATTTCTTTTTGATCCTAATAAAAGACTACAAACGCGTAGGAATCAACAAAAAATCCTACAATTTTGTAGGATTTTGTTCACAGATGTCTTTTAAAAATTGTGAGCTACTGGTTTTGAGCGATTTAACTTTTAATAAATCTTAAATTGATCTGAACTTTTTGAATACTGCCGGATCGATCTGGTATTTTTTTATACGCAGGCCCATCATACGTTCTGTCAGTTTCAATTGTTCAGCAGCTTTTGTAATATTCCCTTTGGAAAGATTCAAGGCGTCAATAAGCATTTGTTTTTCAACATTTTCCATTATAGCTTCGAGACTACCGTCGACCCGTGAATGAGTTGAGGCAGCACTCTGAAGTGTGGGAGGAAGGTTATGAGAACGAATCACCTTATCGGTGCTGAGAATGGATGCGCGTTCAATACAATTCTCGAGTTCCCTGATGTTGCCGGGCCAGTGATATGTCATAAGAAGATCAATAGCAGTTGAGCTGATCCGCTTTATCTCAAGACCATGTATTCTGTTATATTTTTCTATAAAATGGTTTACAAGTAAAGGTATATCCCCTCTTCGTTCCCTGAGAGGCGGAATAAATAATGGGAAAACATTCAACCTGTAGTACAGGTCTTCACGGAACTCGTTTTTTAGAATCATCTCTTCCAGGTTTCGGTTAGTGGCGGCAATGATACGCACGTCAGCACTTATGGTCTCACTGCCTCCCAGCCGTTGAAATTCTTTTTCCTGTATGACTCTTAACAGCTTAACCTGCAGGTTTGGTGAGAGATCACCGATCTCATCAAGAAAGATTGTGCTTTTTTCAGCTAATTCAAAACGTCCCTTATGCAATTTATCGGCTCCTGTAAAGGCTCCTTTCTCATATCCGAACAATTCACTTTCAATAAGCATTTCTGGTATAGCTGCACAGTTTATCTTGACCATTTTTTGTTTACTTCTCGGACTTTGATCATGGATAGCACTGGCAACCAGTTCTTTTCCGACACCACTTTCACCACGAACCAGTATGGTTGCGTTTGTCATTGCAACTTTCGATATAAGGTCATAAACCTCTTGCATATTTCCCGATTCGCCTACAAGAGAAGTGATCCGGTCATTATAGCTATACCGTCCCTGCTCTCTGAGTTTCCTGTAATGAAGTTTGTCGAGCTCTTCAATCTTATCCTGACGTGACCGTACCAGCCTGGCAAACATTGAGGCAATAATGGTCATAAATTGTAAATCATTCTGAAAGGAACGTCCGGAAAAATATTTCATTTTCACGCCGAATGTCCCTATAATTTCGTTTTTTGCTTTAATTGGAACGCAGATAAATGAATCTTCATCTTCAAATTTTGTTGTCGATTTTGTTTTATTCAGATACCTGGGTTCATCTGAAATATGTGGAATTATTACAGGTTCACCTGTTTTAACCACTTCGCCTATAATACCTTCACCAACTTTATATTCACCTCTTTCTTTTTGTTCCTGAGTTAAACCATAAGCTACCTCTATATAAATCCTCGATGAATTACGATTTAAAACAGTCAAAAAAGCCTGGAGGATATCAAATTTGGGTGCCATTTCCTCCATAACCTGCATGATCGCTTGCTCGAGATCAGAGCTTTTCGCGACAAACTCGCTGATGCGATAAAGAAGAGATAACTTACCCGTGTGATCTATCATTTGCCTTTAGTTAGAAACTGAAATAATAAAATTAAAAAAACATTAATTTTCTGATATATTAGTAACAAATATTAAAATTAAATCCTTATTACATACATAATTCCCACAATAATTACAATATCGCTATATATTTACTTTTTTAACAGCATCAAAGTTATTAATAAATATCAATACCCAAACTTAAGTGCAGGTTTGACTTTCTGCATAATTTTTCATTACTTTCGGCCAACCAATCCGGCAGTAATGAGAAAATGGGTGATTTTCAATATTTTTATAATACTTGTCAGCTGTAAAGTAAAAACGAGTGAAACTTACTTAACACCCGGGAAAGCAACAGGTTATTTCAAATCTATTGAAGAGATATGCAACCGCGACAGTGGAAAGCTATGGGGTAAGAACCTTTATGCCCCTGTAATGTTCGTGGAAAGAGTCACACGCAGGATTACCGCTAGTCAACCAGATAATGAGGGTTTATTAAAATCCAAGGATGGAGTTTATACCGGGGTATTCCCAAAAGAGCTTATATTAAGCAATGCTCCTGTAATATTTGGAGGAACCCAATATGCAATGGTTCCAATACCTCCTGAGGAAGATGAGTACAGGATAAAAACGAGAGCAATCCACAGTTTGTTTCACAGGTTTCAGCAAAATAAAGGAGTAATTGTCTCATCCTTTAATGTCAACAATATGGATGAAAAGGAAGCAAGGCTCTGGATAAAGCTTGAATGGAAAGCTTTGCGAAAAGCGATCAATTCAAAAGGAGAAGAACAACAACTTGCCATAAGAGATGCTCTGATTTTCAGGGGATCCAACAGAGAACTTTATCATAAGTATGCCGATGATGAGAACAGGTTTGAATCTTATGAGGGGCTGGCGACTTTTACCTATACCTTGCTTAATACCAATTCACCTGAGGAATTTAAAATGAGGCTTTTCGAAAATCTCGACCGGATCTATTCAATGCAATCATATGCCAGATCTTATGGGATTATTCATGGTGCATTATATGCTACACTTCTATATGAAAAAGGATATGACTTTAAAAATATAAATCCAGGAAACTTTGATCTGGGAAACGCAGTAAAGGAAGTTTATAACATAAATTTACCGGTTATCTGCCGGGATGTGGCAGGCAGCCTTGCAGTAAATTATGATATTGAAACAATAAATAAGGAGGAAGCTCAACGTGATTCAGATATTAAAGAAAATATTAACAGCCAGATAAGCAAATTTACTGATAAACCTGTCGTATTTCTTGAACTCGAGAGTCCGTCTTTTGATTTTGAGCCAGAAGATATTCATTCACTTGATACTCTCGGAATCCTGTATAATTCCATCAGGGTATCGGATAACTGGGGTAAACTGACAGTAGATAAAGGAGGATGTCTGATATCAAATAATCTGAAGTTTATGCGAATAACTGCCAAATCTTTCAAAGCCGATAAAAACCACCTTTCAGGCGAGGGATGGCATCTTATCCTTAATAACGATTGGGAGCTTATTCCTGTCAATCAGAATTATTTCGTGAGAAAACTTATGCCGTGATCTCCTTCAATTTCATTATTTTTTACTACCCATGGGGCCTGACAATGACTTCAGAGCCTCCTCCAGAGTCTTTATTTTTGACTCTGCATCATTTTTCTTCTTTATCTCCAGTTCTAAAACATTCTTGGGAGCATTCATTACAAAACGATCATTATCAAGCTTTTTTCTAACATTTGCAAGAAATCCCATGTGATAATTCATTTCTGCCTGAATCTTTGCAATTTCACTTTCAACATCAAAATTCCCGGCAACCGGAATAAAGTATTCGGTTATCCCTACCATAAATGATGCAACGTTATCCTGTTTTTCGGAAATAAAAATCACGTCTGACAAATTACAGAGTTTATTTACAACAGGAAGTAGTTCAGAATCATAACTATTTTTATCAGCCATAATAAGCAGTTGAATTTTTTCCCTGTTGGCAATATCCCTGTTCTTTCTGACTGTTCTGACAGCACCAACCGTCTCCTTCATTAATTCGAAGCCGGCTATAAGCTCTGCATTGAATTTTTTAGCTTCCGGCATACCGGCTACCATTATACTATCACCGTCATTCCTCTCGCTAAGGAATTGCCATATTTCTTCTGTAATAAACGGCATGAACGGATGTATTACTTTCAAAAGTTTCTCAAAAATAGCTACAGTAGCACCAAAAGTAATTGTGTCAATCGGTTTTTGATATTCAGGTTTGATAATTTCGAGATACCATGCTGAGAATTCATCCCAGAATAATTTATAGGTGATCATCAGAGCTTCGGATATTCTGAATTTCCGAAAAGCTGAATCTATTTCAATAATAGATTTCTTCATAATCTCCTCCATCCATTTAACTGCAAGTTTTGACGACTCAGGCTGCGCGACTGTATCATCAATATTCCAGCTTTTTACAAGACGGAAGGCATTCCAGATTTTATTTGCAAAATTTCTTCCCTGTTCAGGAAGGCTGTCTTCATATAAAAGATCATTGCCAGCGGGAGAGCATAAGAGCATACCAACCCTTACGCCGTCAGCACCATATTTTTCAATCAGCTCGATAGGATCAGGAGAATTACCAAGCGATTTTGACATTTTTCTTCTCTGCTGATCGCGAACAAGGCCGGTAAGGTATACATTGTTAAATGGCTTTTGTCCCATGTATTCATAACCGGCAATTATCATACGTGCAACCCAGAAAAAGAGGATCTCCGGTGCAGTTATGAGATCATTTGTAGGATAATAATATTTTATGTCTTTATTGTCAGGATTATTGATCCCGTCAAATGAAGTGATTGGCCATAGCCATGATGAAAACCATGTATCAAGCACGTCGTCATCTTCACGAAGGTCATCTTTACTTAGATTTTTGTTCCCTGTTTTCTGTCTTGCCAGTTCCAGAGCTTCTGTAACATTTACTGCAACAACAAATTCATTATCATTATAGTACCATGCAGGGATTCTCTGACCCCACCATAGCTGCCGGCTTATACACCAGTCATGGACATTCTCCATCCAGTGCCGGTAGAGGTTTTTAAACTTTGAAGGATGAATACGTACCTCTCCGTTCAAAACGGCTTCCAATGCCGGTTGTGAGAGTTTCTTCATCTTTACGAACCACTGAAGCGAGAGTCTGGGTTCAATGACTGAATTTGTGCGTTCCGAACGTCCTATCTTATTGTCATAATTTTCAACCTTAACCAGATTCCCCGTCTTCTGAAGCTCTTTCTCAGCAAGATCTTTCGCTTTAAACCTGTCAACACCTATGAACAGACCAGCCCTTGAACTCATTGTTCCATCCTCATTGAAAACGTCAATGGATGGCAATTTATGTCTGATGCCAATCTCATAATCATTGATATCGTGAGCCGGAGTGATCTTAAGACAACCTGTTCCAAAATCCGGGTCAACATAACTATCAAAAATAAAAGGGACTTCACGGTTAACCATTGGAACAATAACTTTTTTTCCTTTCAGATGAATGTATCTTTCATCACCGGGATTTGCACAGACAGCAGTGTCGCCGAGTATTGTTTCGGGGCGGGTTGTTGCAACAGTAACATATCCGTCTTCTCCTACAATTTTGTAGCGGACATAATAAAGTTTTGATTTTTCCTCAGTATAAATTACCTCTTCATCAGAAACTGCAGTTCTGGCCTGCGGATCCCAGTTAACCATTCTTACACCCCTGTAAATGAGCCCTTTATTATAAAGATCGACAAATACCTTGATAACAGACTCATATCGCTTGTCATCCATCGTAAAAAGCGTTCTGTCCCAGTCACATGAGGCTCCAAGTCGTTTTAACTGTTCAAGGATTATTCCTCCGTGTTTATGAGTCCATTCCCATGCATGTTCAAGAAATGCCTCCCTTGTAAGATCGTGCTTGTCAATTCCTTCAGCCTTCAGCTTAGCCACTACTTTGGCTTCAGTAGCTATTGAAGCATGGTCCGTACCAGGTACCCAGCAGGCGTTTTTCCCCTGCATTCTTGCCCTCCTGATAAGGACATCCTGAATTGTGTTGTTTAACATGTGACCCATGTGAAGTACCCCGGTGACATTTGGTGGAGGAATTACAATTGTATAAGGCTCTCTCTCGTCGGGAATACTTTTAAAAAACCCATTTTTCATCCAGTAGCTATACCATTTATTCTCCGTTTTACCGGGCTCGTATTTTGAAGGAATGTCCATTAGTGTAAATAAGTTAGTGTTCTTTTACTTAATGCGCAAAATTAGAAATTAAAATGAAAACTAGAGTAAAAAGTTAAACACGGTTGAAATGTATGCGACGGGCAGAATTATGCGGTCAAATAGATAAAAAACGGACCTTGGTCTATAATATTAACCTGATTGTCTATTCTATATGTTATTGCACAATAATCGGTTTAACTTTGTATGTCCGGGGAAAATTTTAAACATAATTTCAATGACCATGAGGAAAATATTTTTTTACGCGATTCTTTTAGTTTTAATGCCTCTTACGGTTTCTGCTCAGGATGCTGATACAACAAAAGCCAAGAAAAATAGTGATTATTCTTTTACTTTTGGTATAAACTACGGGACCGATAATAATATAAACGGTTATCGTCTGGACCCAAATTCTGAAGGCAATAATTTTTATAAAGGAAACTCTCACTATAGCATAGGATTAGACTATGGCTGGATGGCCTCTAAAAAGCTAAGGCCCCGTATTGAGGTAAGGTATGTAAAGATGAGCTATGGCGTTGGCTGGGATAATGCCAATATTTCAACAATAAATGAGACTGTGGTTAATCTGTTTAACTTCGATATAACTCTCCACGCCGATTACCTGCTGCTCAATGCAGCTAAAATACAGTTGTTCCTCTCTCCGGGTCTGAAATGGGAAATCAATGTTGACAGGGAAGAAAAAAATCTGTTTAAAAACGGGGATATCAGTTGGGCTAATTACAATGACCTTCTGTCTGGAAACACGAGGAATTTTTTCGGCGGGTCCGTATCAGCAATTCTTAAATACAATATCATCAAGAATATAGGAATAACTCTCACGCCCGAATACACTTTATTCTTTAATAATTTTGTTACAGCAAATAACAAGAGTTATCAAAGGACAAGTATCAAGGCAGGTGTTGAATTCAACTTCAGGTAGCAATACCGACATAAGAAACCGTACAGACAATTTTTCATATGAATTTTGTTACTTTTGCTTCCGTAAAAGCTTAGTATAATAAAATATATTCATATGCCATCAATATCAGACAGAGGCAGGCTGATGCCTGCATCACCAATAAGGAGGCTTGTTCCATATTCGGAAGAAGCAAAACGCAAAGGAAGAAAAGTATACCATCTTAATATCGGCCAACCCGATATTCCTACGCCTGAGGTTGCCATTAATGCTTTGCGCAATATTAATCAGAAGGTACTCGAATACAGCCATTCAGCAGGCAACGAATCATATCGACGTAAATTGGCAACTTACTATCAGAAGATAGGGATTAATATTGATTTCCACGAAATACTGATCACAACCGGAGGTTCGGAAGCCATATTATTTGCGCTCATGTCGTGTATTAATCCAGGAGAAGAAGTTATTATTCCGGAACCATTTTATGCCAATTATAATGGCTTCGCTACAACAGCAGGTGTTAAAATTGTACCGGTAACCTCGTATATTAAAGACGATTTTGCACTTCCTGCTATAACTGATATTGAAAAGAAAATCTCTTCAAAAACGAAAGGTATTATTGTCTGTAATCCGAATAATCCAACAGGATATCTCTATTCGAAGGAAGAATTGCTTCATTTGAAGGAGATTGTTAAAAAACATGACTTATTTCTTTTCTCGGATGAAGCATACAGAGAGTTTTGCTATGATGGTGCCGAACATTTTTCAGCAATGAATCTTGAAGGCATAGAGAATAATGTCATTATGCTCGATTCAGTATCTAAACGTTACAGTGAATGTGGGATCAGGATTGGCGCATTGATAACAAAAAACAAGGAGATCATTTCCACTGCACTGAAATTCGCACAAGCACGTCTCTCACCTCCGGGACTTGGACAGATTGCCGCTGAAGCATCTATTGATACACCTGATAATTATTTTAAAGAAGTAAACAGGGAATATACTGCGAGAAGAAACTTTATGGTAGAGGCACTAAATAAAATACCGGGGGTGTATTGTCCCAAACCCAAAGGAGCCTTTTACACTGTTGTCAAACTTCCTGTTGACGATGCCGAAAAGTTTGCACAATGGCTTCTTGAGGAATTTGACTATAATAATCAAACCGTAATGGTTGCTCCTGGTTCCGGTTTCTATTCAACTCCCGGATCGGGGAAGAATGAAGTACGCATTGCTTATGTATTGAAAATAGAGGATCTTAAAAATGCAATGATGATTCTAGAGGAAGCATTAGCAATTTATCCGGGAAGAGAAAAATTCTGATTTTAACCGTGTACAGTATAAGGAAGGCTTATCGTGGATCTTATTCAAAAAGTAAAAAAAAACAGAAAAAGTATAATAATCCATACTGTTACCTGGCTTTTGCTTTTTATGATCAACTGGGTCTTCCTGAAGAGTTTCGTATTCAATTTTGATCTGACCTTTCACATTTTAATGTGGCTGATCTACCTGTCGGTATTTTACATCTGCTACTCATTCCTTATCCCGGTATTCTTGTTTAAAAAAAAGATGCTTGCTTTTATTGCGGGATCATTAATAGTAATTTCTGCTTCTTATCTGCTTGACCAAACTATTGCACGAAACCAGTTTATTACTGTGTTTAAACAGATGAATGAATTTCCGGGACCTAATCCATTCGATCTGAATCAGCACACACCGCCGGAACCTGTGCCTGTAAGACCGAAGCTACCTGAATTCGGGAAAGAAGTATTAAAAAGACCCGATCTTGAAATGATGCTGCGCGATAAGTGGCCGATGGGCCATAATCCGGGATTTGACCGAAAGTTGTTTTCACTTACAGGTTTACTCCTGGTATATTTTGCAACTATTTCAATTAAAGTTCTTCTGAGATTCAGGGAAGATGAAAATAAGGAAGAAGAATTAACCAAAGAAAGGATTTCAACTGAATTACTATATCTTAAGCAACAGGTAAATCCGCACTTTCTCTTTAACACATTAAATAACATTTATTCTCTTTCAATAAAAAATCCGGAGATAACCCCAAATGCAATATTAAAGGTCTCGTCCATACTTAGATACACACTTAATAAATCAGATAATTCATTAGCATTACTAAGGGATGAAATAGAGATAATGAATGCATATCTCGATTTTCAAAAAATGAGATTTAAGAATAATCTCCCAATAGCTTATGAAGTTTCCGGCTTATTTGGTGATTATAAAATTGAACAATTTATCCTTCTTCCCTTGATCGAAAATGCTTTTAAATATGGAATGATAAACGTAAATGATTCATATATTAATATAGCAATCACAATAAAGTCAGATAAACTTGAGTTCTTAGTGAGTAACAAAAAGAGTTTTACTAACGATGAAGTCTTAGAACATTCAGGGATCGGATTAAAAAATATAAAGAGACGATTGGATTTGGTTTATCCTGATAGTTATGAACTTAAGATTTCAGATGAAAAAGAGTCTTTTTCTGTTTTACTCAAATTACCTTTAAAATTATAAACAAAGAATGAATTGCATAGCCATTGACGATGAACCACTTGCGCTGGATATCATTAGTGAATTCTGTAAAAGAATATCATATATTGAGCTTATGGGCACGTTTACTAATCCGTACGATGCAGTTAAATTATTGAACAGCCAGGATATAGATCTGATATTCCTTGATATTCATATGCCTCAGATTAACGGCCTTGAGTTTCTGAAATTATTATATAAACCTCCCTTGGTAATATTTGCAACTGCTTATAAAGAACATGCTTTTCTGGGATTTGAGAATGATGCGGTTGATTTTCTGATTAAGCCCTTTTCGTTCGATCGTTTCATGAAATCGATTAACAAGGCAGTTCAGTTTTTAAAACTTAAAAACCTTCCTGAAATTGTCAAGGAAGATAAGCTGAAAATCTCAGGTGGATTTATGATGGTTAAAGTTGAATACAGTACAATAAGGGTCGATCTGGATGATATTCTTTATATAGAAGGTCTGAAAGATTATGTAAAAATCTTCTCAGGAAAAGGACCAATCCTCACTAAAACCACAATGAAAAATATTATTGATAAGCTCCCACCCGATCGTTTCCTGAGAGTGCATAAGTCATTTATTATATCGCTCGATAAAATTAACAGGATTGAAAACAGCCGGATAATAATTGATAATCAGCATATCCCTATCGGGGAATCTTTCAGATTGCCCTTTTTTGATATGGTCAGCAGAAACTCAATCTGACATTTTAATCGTATTTTCTCCTCATGAACCAGTGATCCTTCAGAGATATATCAATATGCAGCGTGTAAAAGTTTTCCTGCCACAGGCCATTCTGCTTAGACCCATTTTGCCCAATCTCAAATCCCAGGTTAATTACACTTAATGCCCCTCTGACAGGCAACCCGGCCCCAAATGAAACCGAACGGTAGTTGATTGGAACCTTATCTATGATCATGTATGATTCGGAATACTCGGCACCAAATCTATAAAATATCATCTTAGTAGTACCCCTGTATAAACCTAAAGAAGGAATTTCGACCCCGAGAGAGACCCTGTTACTGTTCCTGGTTTCGAGCAGCGGATTGGAAAAATTAATATTTTTCCATCTCTTCAATTCATAATCTATCCCTACTTTGAAAAAATCTTTTTCAACTGCCAGGCCAATTCCATAGTCTTTTGGAATCTTGTACGTATGAGTAGTGCTGGTTAATGTTTCTACGCTATTATTTGCTGTAATAGTTGATACATCCCTGGTTGAGAGTGTCTTTCCATTATTGTATATAAGACCGATATTGTATCTCCACTCCTTATTTATTATCTGGTAATTCAATCCGTAATTCAGATTTATATTCGACAGGTAAGTTAAATCTTTAAGTAAATAGCCGAAGGTAGCCGACGATTCAGAATGCGTGATAGAGCCAAAAAGATATATTACATTGATTCCCAGAAAAAGATTCTTGGTAACCATATATGAATTACCCAAAAAAAGCTGATTTACGCCACCCTCTCCTGAAAAAGTCTTATTGTAGGTCAGCACACTGCCTTCAATAGGCGATTGGGAATTTATATTATATCCAACTGTGCTATATGATGTTATGCCGAAACTTGTTGCCAGTCTGCGGCCCGGCTTAAAACCCATAGCTACGCTTTTGACGCTGGCATCAAAACGGCCCTGAGTTTTGTCATTCGTATTATATGAAGTATACTTTCCAAAAAGTCCAAGTTCAAATACGGTAGCCAGACTATCAAAACCGGCATATGATGCAGGGTTAAGGAAATTTACAGAATGTTCTGACATAAATGCAATACCTGTACCTCCCATGGCTTTGCTTTCACCAAGACCATTCTCCTCAATTGTACCCATTCCGAAAATGGAATAAGGCGACGATGTAAGCTGCGCAGTGGCATTTATACACAGCAGAATTGAGAATAAAATTACAAGGTAGAAAGATTTAACCGGAGTATACATAAGCATCTTAATATGTTAAATAATAAAGCCTCAACTTAATAGCCGGATTTTTGTCCTCAATTAATAACCGGCCGAAAGTCGATGCAAAGTCAGATAATTTGAGACCGATCAGTATTCCGTGGTCAGAATTAAAGTAAGAATCTGAAAGCTCAGTAGTTATGAAATTTGTAATGTCAAAAGTATATCTGGTATCCTCGTTATATAAATTATCTACGATTAAAGAAGAAATTACTGAACTTCCTGCAGCATCTATCAAGGTACCATTCATGTTATTGTGCTTATCTGAATCAAATAAATATAATGGTGAGGGTAATTTAAAAAGGCTATAGCTTCCTTTTACGGGTGCAAAAACGAGCTCCGCCTTTAAAATTTTAAAACGGTTTTCATCAAATAGACTCTGCATCGTCGGAAACGTAACTTTAGGAATTATTCCTGCCATACCCTGAAGTAATGCTCTGTTACCTGTTGCGGATGCCGGAATTTCTTTATTAGTTGCGTTTAATTCACTAAAGACTGTATTACTAAGATCATATTGAACGTTGTTAAATTGATCGTTTGGATAACTAAACCGGATTTTAATAACACTCTCACTTGCATCAGGCAGGTCATTTTGAGAATGATAATAAAGTGTAAGAGATAAACGGTTTGAGTCAGCATTGAAACCAATTATAGCGTTATTACTACTTGATTCTGATGTAAGAACAAATCCCTTTAAGTATTCTGAAAAAGATTCACTGTTAGAAACAACATCATCCTTCCTTTTAATTAACTCCCAAAGCGTACTTCCAAATTCGTTAACAGGTATTGAGACAGTAGTATCCGCTGAATTAGGTCGGGGATAAAATGATTTCGAACCCAGAATCTCTTCTTCTAAAAATGGAAAAGTTGAGGTATTATAGAGATATCCTGTTTCATCAACTGATATCTTCTTGAGTAATTGATGGATACCAATTGACATTAATGTGGTAGTGTCGCCGTAACTATATTTTGAGTAGTTAAGAACAAAAGCTGCTGAGTCGTATATTGATAAATCTGTAAGAGTTGGAAAGACAGGAAATCCGAGTCTAAAAAAGCTTTTTGAACCTACTGAGCCATATTCGTCATTTTTATATCCTCCGACTAATATTTTTGCTGTTCCTGAACTTACTACTGCCCCTGAAGTTGGAATCGAATCCAGCAGAACAGTGGATAATGCTACTTTAAAGGTGTCTAATATTTTCAGATTTGTCTGAGATTCAACGAGGTCATTGCCTATTACAAATTTATCAGGCTGGGTACAGGAGTTCATCGAGACAAATACAAAAATAAGAATTATAGAAAAGAAAGAGGCTATTTTCTTAGAAAAGGATATATGTTTCTTAGTTTTGCCGATACATAAAACCATCATTTTATATTTCAATTTGTACAAATTAAAGACTAAAACACAATGCAAACCAAGCATAGTATACAAACAGGCGAAAAGTGTAGACTTACTGGCTAATTGAAAAGACAATATTAAAAAATAAATATATGATTTCTAAAATAATCCATTAAATTTGTGCAAAAAACAGATATATCGATTATAAACACTATCTGGTCTACTTATTCAGAGGATATATCTACTATATTTTTTATTGAATAATTCATCAGATAGATTTGTAACGTGAGTATTAACTTTAAAAAATGCATAATGTCATACAAAAAAATGAAGATTTGTATATTATTCTTCCTTCTCATTTTAGCCTTGCCTTTCCTAAATTCATGTGAAAGCAGCTCTACAACCCTAATTGGTAACTGGATGCACAAATCTGATTTTGATGGTTTACCGCGTAGCGATGCCGTCGGTTTTTCAATCGGAACAACAGGATATATAGGAACAGGTTATAATTATGATGAAAACGCCAGATTAAGCGATTTCTGGGCCTATGATGTTTCAGCTGATAACTGGACACAAAAGGCAGATTTCCCAGGGGTAGCTAGGAACGGGGCTGTTGGTTTCGGTACTGATACAAAAGGTTATATTGGTACAGGTTATGACGGGACAAACAAACTTAACGATTTTTATGAGTACGACCCTTCAACAAACGTATGGACCAGAAAAGCTGATTTCGCTGGTACAGCCAGATATGCTGCAATCGGTATGGCTTTAGCCAATAAAGGTTATATTGGAACCGGATATGATGGTAACTATTTAAAGGATTTCTGGCAATATGATCCAGGAACTGATACATGGACTCAAAAGAATAGTCTTGGAGGCAGTAAACGAAGAGATGCTACCTGTTTTGTTATCGATGGAAAAGGATATGTTACAACCGGCATTGATAATGGAACATATGACACCGACTTATGGGAATATGACCCTGACTCTGAAACATGGATCAAGAAAAGAGCCATCTCCAATATCTCCACTGATACTTATGATGATGCTTATACTGATATAATCGGAATTTATAAAGTCGGATTCGCAATAAACGGCAAAGGCTATCTTGCTACAGGAGGTCAGACTACCGGAAACAAGTGCTGGGAATACAATCCTGTAACAGACTTATGGGTTGAAAGAACTGCTTTTGAAGGAAGCTCAAGAGCTGACGCAGTTGGGTTTGCAATAGGCGACTTAGGATATCTGGCAACAGGCAAGAGCGGTACCTATTACTTTGATGATCTCTGGTCATTTGATCCGACGGCCACAGTTGTTGCAAATGATAAATAAGAAGAGGAAGATTCTTTCGGGGATTGCCATCTTATTAATCCTGGTTGCATCAGGAATTGTTATAAATTTCAGATCTTATCCTTTCTCGGTTAATCTGTTTAAGAGTGGACAGGGTTGGGGCTATGATATTAAGTATAGAAGTAAAGTTCTCATCCATCAACCCTATATGCCTGCTGTGGAAGGCAAGATAGCTTTTCAGAACAAAAGAGCAGCAAAGAAGACCGGGTTGTTGGTTGTGAAAAAACTCAGGAACAAACAACAACCTACTATTAAAATTGAAGAACTGACATCTATAATTAAAAACACGAATTAAATAATTATTGATATTACAGGGGCTGTTGAAAAAATTGAAATCCATTAACCACAAAGGTCACAAAGTTCCGTTCCGATAGCTCTTGGGAGCTATTGGAATGAAATACATTATTTTCTCTTTGTGTGCTTTGAGCTTTCTTTGTGCTCTTTGTGGTTAAAAAAGACTTTTTCAGCGGTCCCTTAATTATTTCCTTTAATGAATAGGTTAATCTTATAAACTGATAAATAACCACTCTTAAGACGAAAGATGAAGACTTATCCATTTTGATGCTATTCATTTATACAACAAATACTTCTCTCTTATTTTCGAGAATTTTTTAAGCCCCTCTTTCCATGTTTCCCTTATTTGTTTAGCAGTCATCCCCTTCTGTATTTGTTCTCTTAAAAGTGGACCTCCGGCAAGAACATCAAAATAAGATGTAAAAAACTTATCTTTCTGCGGAAAATCATTATAAGCCACGATAAGCCAGTCAAGATTAAGTTCAGGCCTGGGTACGAGTTTCTTATCCATTGCATCTCTCAGATCGGTTCCAAAACATCTTTTCCCTAATAGTGGCGGATCTTTTGCGCCAGGAACGCTTTCGGGAATAAAGCTAAAGCCCCTGTGCGGAAAATCCGGACTTCCAAACACCTGAAACGGAAATGATGTACCCCTTCCTAAGGAAATAGCTGTGCCTTCAAAAAAACAGATGGATGGGTAGAGATATACTGATGTCTGGTTTGGAAGATTAGGTGATGGTCTGACGGGTAATTCATAAAGGGTCTGATGAGTGTAATTTTTGCATTTTATGACAATAAGATCACATTTTACCTCATTCTTTAACCACCCTTCTCCGTTTATCATTTTTGCATATTCTCCTACAGTCATACCATGGACCACAGGTACCGGATCTAATCCTACAAATGATCTGTATGCCGTATCGGGGATATTCCCATCAAAATAAAATCCATTAGGATCGGGTCTGTCAAGTACTAGGCACTTAACATGGTTTTCTGCACAGGATTCAAGAAGATAATGCAGGGTTGAAATATAGGTATAAAAACGAGCACCTACATCCTGAATATCGAAGATAACGACATCAATTCCTGTCAGATCCCCGGAAGTTGGTTTTAAGTGCGATCCGTAAAGACTGATTACAGGTATGCCCGTTTCGGTGTCTTTCCCGTTTTCAATTGTCTCGCCAGCGTCTGCTAAATTTCTGAATCCATGTTCCGGTGCGAATATTTCTTTAATATTAATGCCAATACTTATCAGATAATCAACAAGATGAGTCCTTCCTATCATGGAAGTCTGGTTCGCGACAACAGCAACCGATTTACCTTCTATAATGCTTCGATAGAGTTCAATTTGATTTGCTCCCGGAATAACAGCTTTATGAGCGTCACTACTCATAGAAAATAGTACAGTAAATGACATTATAATAAATTCAAAAAAAAGCCTTTTCATTAGTTTGCTAATCTTTTGTATATCTAATATTTGTGATAAATAACCCAATATTAACCACAAAGTACACTAAGCAGGCACAAAGAACACAAAGTTATAATTATGAATTAAATTTCTTTGTGACCTTTGTGGAAACCTTTGTGACCTTTGTGGTTATTTCTTCATTTAAATCAACTAAAAGAAAAATATAGGCCAAATTTCTTAATTTTGCTGATTCAGCAGAAAAATGAATTTACCATATTTCATAGCACAGAGGCTCATAAAAGGAAGACGTGAAGGCACATCATTCTCGCGTCCGATAAATGTAATTGCAATAGTAGGCATTGCGATGGGGCTTGCAGTTATGATTCTGGCAGTTGCAATACTGACCGGCTTTAAACAACAGATAAGGGAAAAGGTAGTTGGGTTTGGATCTCATATTCAGATTATGAATTTCGACTCAAATATCTCATTCGAAACAACCCCGATAAGTGACACCCAGAGATTCCTTTCAAAAATAAAGGAGATACCAGGAATTTCTCATATCCAGGTTTTTGCAACCAAGGCAGGAATCATAAGAACCGATGAGGATATCCAGGGAGTTGTGCTTAAAGGGATTGGCAGTGATTTTGACTGGAATTACTTTAAAAGCAATATGGTAGATGGTTCAGTATTTACTGTAACCGACACCGGACTAACTAATAAGGTTATAATTTCAAAAAGAATCTCCGATATGCTCAGGTTAAAAACAGGAGATTCATTTGTAATGCTCTTTATTCAGGATCCGCCACGAATGCGAAAATTCACTATCAGTGGAATTTATGAGACAAGCCTGGAGGAATTTGACAAAATGTATGTTTTCTGCGATATCGGTCATATTCAACGGTTAAACGGGTGGAACGATCACCAGGTGAGCGGATTTGAGATATTTATAAAAGATTTCAGCAAACTTGATGAAATGACCGCAGCTGTCAGAGACGCAATAGGATATAAGATAACAGAACAGGAGACCAAATTCAAAGTAACCAATATCAGGATACGATATCCACAGATCTTCGACTGGCTTAATTTTCAGGATATCAATGTTATTATCATAATATTATTAATGCTTATTGTTGCAGGATTTAATATGATCTCTGGATTGCTTATACTCATTCTTGAAAAAACCAATATGATTGGTGTTCTGAAATCACTTGGCGCTGAGGATTTTACAATACGCAGGATGTTTCTTTACCAGGCTGCATATCTTATAGCAAAGGGATTATTCTGGGGTAATCTTATTGGTATAGGACTTGCATATTTCCAGCTTAAAACCGGTTTTATTACACTCGATGCTTCCTCTTATTATATTAAAACAGTACCTGTTAATCTCCAGTTATCCAATATATTATTATTAAATGCAGGGACAATGGCTGCCATAATTATTATGCTTTTAGTTCCCTCACAGTTAATCAGCAGAATTTCTCCGGTAAAAGCAATAAGATACGATTAGAAACTCAGACAAAAGACTGTTTCCTTGTCAGGTACTGATCTTACTTTCAGGTTTCCCCCATGTACCCTCATTATTTGTCGTGAAATGCTCAGCCCTATACCGGAACCGTTCTGACGGGTAGTAAAAAAAGGAACAAATATCTCATCTATGTTTTCCTCCGGGATTCCAGGACCATTATCAATTACACAGATTTCATGATGGTTATCAGTACCTTCATTAGCAATAATCCTTATAGTGCCTTCACTATTATTTTCATTGGCCTCAATAGCATTTTTCACCAGGTTTATCAGAACTTGTGAAATCAGATTCTGATCTGCGAAAAAAACAAGATCAGGGTTTTTAATCGATACTGTCAAATTAACTTTCTCACTATTTTCAAGGGAATTATAAAGCACCTGCACACGGCTCATCAGATCAGCTGCTTTAAATAGTTTTTTTTCAGGTTCCGGTACCCGGGTCAACTTCCTGTACGATTCTACAAACGACATAAGTCCCCTGCCCTGTTCTTTGATAACATTAAGGCCCTGCAGTGTTGTGGCAATAGTCTTTGGATTAAGTTGGCCAGGATTAACAGGCTTGCCTCCCGCACTATAGATGCTATAAAGACTCTCCGAGAGCGAAGTTATTGGCGTAATGGAGTTCATAATCTCATGCATTAATACCCTGATCAGTTTCATCCACGATTCGATCTCTTTTTCGTCAAGTTCATTTTTGATATCCTGTATTGAAAGAATTACAAGTTCATTTTCTTTTGTCTTAAAAGATGTGGCTTTAAGTGAAAGTTGTATTTCACCAACTTCAGTATTAGTTGCAATCAGTCGTCGTTCAAAAGGCCTTATTGTCGTAATTGTCTGATAAAGTTTCTGGTCTTTACGTTTAATCTGCTGCAGATGGGTAAGAACATCCATTGAAAGCAGCTTTTTTGCCGATGAATTGGCATGAAGTATAAAGCCTTTATCATTATAAGTAATAATTCCGGTAGCCAGATGTTCAAGTAATGTTCTGAAATATTGTTCCTGCTGCCTGTTTTCAATTTTCAACAACTGAATTTGCTGGTTCACCCTGTTCATGCTTTTTGACAACTCATTAAGAGCGACGTTACCCGTTTCAACCGGAAAAGTGAGGTTAGAATCATCATTCCTTACTGAATCGAAGAAAAACCTGATTTTTTTATTTGTACTGTTCAGATAAGATATAATATTGATTGTAAGAAAGAGTAGTATTAAAAAAAAGATTATCGAAAAACGTAATGAATGATCAATAACCAGAAAGAATACAAGAACCGCTGAACTGATTACAATTAATAAGACTCGTATTATAATATTGAAGTATAGGTTTTTGCTGAACATCATCCAGGCTTTTTAAATCTGTTATAAAGAGTTTGCCTGGTTATTCCAAGCTGATCAGCTGCTGCAGTGAAGTTTCCATTATTATTCTCAAGAGCTTGTTGAATCATTCTCCTTTCCATTTCCTGAAGTGTGGAGAATGAGTTGGGATTGTTGATAGAACCAGTGTGCTTCAGATATAAATCATCGGGTTTTAAAATTACTGATTCACTTAATATTACAGCTTTTTCAATTGTGTGCTGGAGTTCACGTATATTTCCGGGCCAGGAATACTTCATTAATTTATCGTGCGCCTGCTGGTTAATTTTAAGGTTCGGCTTATTATATTTATATGAATATTTTTTCAGGAAGAATTCAGCAAGAACTAAGATATCATTACCTCGTTCCCTGAGAGGCGGTAGTTCAATCTGTATAGTGTTTATCCGGTAAAGAAGATCTTCCCTGAACAGGCCCTCATGAACCATGTTTTCAAGATTTCTGTTGGTTGCACAGATAAGGCGTATATCTGTGGGAATGAGTTGATTTGATCCAATCCGTGAAAACTGACGGTTCTCAATCACCGCCAGAAGTTTAGCCTGCAAATGAAACGAGAGGTTCCCTATCTCATCGAGGAACAGAGTACCCTTATCTGCAATTTCAAATTTTCCCTGTCTGTTCTCATGTGCATCGGTAAAAGAGCCTTTAACATGACCGAATAACTCACTTTCAAAAAGACTCTCACTTAATGCTCCCATATCAACACTCACGAGTACCTCCCTTGATCTGGCTGAAAGACGATGAAGTTCCTGTGCAACCAATTCCTTCCCGGTTCCATTTTCGCCTGTAATAAGCACATTTGCATCGGTCTTTGCTACCTTCCTTACCATGTTGAGAACACTCATAATCTGCGGTGAAGAACCAATAATAAACCGCTGATCACGGTTGATTTCATTCTTAAGTCCGGTTTCCCTTTCTTTCAAATGGCTTACCTCCTTTTTCGAAAGATTAAGCTGAATGGCAAGTTTTAAAGTGGCTAGCAATTTTTCATTGTCCCAGGGCTTTAAAATGAAATCGGAGGCTCCTGCTTTCAGCGCTTTTACTGCAGTATCGATATCTCCATAAGCAGTTATCATAACAACTGATATTTCCGGTTTGGCTTCTTTTATTCGTTCAAGCCAGTAGATACCTTCATTACCTGTATTGACACCAGCCTTGAAATTCATATCAAGGATAACAAGATTATAATCCTTTTTAGCCAGCTCACCAAGGATCTGGTTGGGATTATAAAGCAAAGTAACCTCATGGAATTCAGGCATAAGTAATATTTCCAGAGCGCTGAGGATACTTTTATTGTCGTCAATTACCAGAATATTTCCTTTCTGATTTTGCATATGGTTTGATATCAATAATTTTACTCCAGCTTTTTCGCTCCCTTTCTGTGGGAGAAGAAGTTTAGAATGTAAAGGTATTTCAATCAAAATCAAAAGTCAACAAACCGTAAAATATTTTTACGGTTTATCGTAAAGTATTTTTACAATTCTAATCCATTATTAATTTTACTACGCTATATATTAGCAAATTACAAGATTGGCATCATTATGGTAATAGTTATTAAAGAATGAACTCAATACTATGATAACCTCAGATCTTAAAATTGCAGTAAGGAACATCTTGCGAAATAAGGTACAATCAACAATAAGTATCCTGGGCCTTGGAATCGGACTTGGTAGCATAATACTTTTAATGGCTTTAATTGTTCATGAAAATTCTTTTGACAGATTCATTCCTGGTTATCGCAATGTCTACAGGATAATATCGGGTCAATCATATAATACACCTTTCCCGTTAGTTGAAGAAATGAAAAAAGATTTCCCTGAGGTAAATAATTTTTTCAGGTTTTGCCAGGGTTATAATGTAGCTGTCGGGAAAGAGAAGGGAGAAATGACTTTTGAACAGAATTTCGGCTTTTCAGATACTTCAATATATAAGATCCTTGGTGTTAAATTAATTGCAGGTACACCGGCAATCAGTCAGACAGAGGTAGCTATTTCGGAAAAAACAGCATTAAAATATTTTGGTAAAAACTCTCCTATCGGAGCAATTCTGAAACTAAAGTTAAATCCTAATGAACTCCTAAAGCTTACCATATGTGGTATCTATAGAGACTTCCCGTCCAATTCTACTTTATTTCCGGACTTCATAGCAAATCTAAAGCTATCAGAAAAGCTATTCGCCAATTTTCAGACTCAGCTGGGTGAATTTGGCGCTGGCATTTCTACTGCTCTGAACTGGAACAATTCCCTGTTTTTTTCATATGTGGTTCTTGATAAGAACTCTGACAAAGGGGCGTTAGCTTCAAAAATGGGAAAATACCAGGAACTTAAAAAGGATGAGAATGCAAAAAAAGACAAGTTCATGCTTCAACCTGTAAATGAAATATACCTGGGGTCCAACGGATTAACTGGATTCCAGACTTCTGTTAGGTCAGGCAATGCTAATGAACTTAAATATTACTGGGCTATCTCTTTCCTTATCCTGCTGATATCAGTTATCAATTATATTTTCCTGACAAGGGCTGCAACATCCGACAGACTTCGTGAACTGGGAACAAGGAAAGTACTTGGAGCTTCACGGAACTCTCTTCAGAAACAGATTTTGATTGAATCACTTCTTATCACCATCTTTAGTCTTATTCCTGCAACCTTTGTAATAGATTCAGGAATGACCTTTATTGACAAAACCATGAACAGCACATTGTCAAATGAAGTATTCACCAATCCTGTTATGTGGTTGTTACTTGCCGCTGTAATAATATTTACAGGGATAATTTCAGGTTTGTTGATCGGCCATAAAATATCAAAGATTCCCTCCATTCTTCTTCTATCAGGAAAATCAAGTGAAAGATCTCGTTCAAAAAGGTGGGATTACTCCTTTCTCGTATTTCATTTCAGCATCTATTTAATTCTGGTTGTAAGCGTTTTAATCGTAACAAAACAGATCAGATATTCTATTACTGATATTAAAGGAATAAACCCTAAAAATATTTTGGTGTATTACCTTAACTCTCCAAAACTACAGGCTGGATTTCCGACTATCCAAAATGAAATGGAAAAAGTTCCCGGTGTCATTAGAGTTGCGGGTTCATCATTTATTCCTCCGTTTGATTATACTCTACCGGTCACATTAGCTACACCAGAAGGAGAGAAAATGAAATTTGATGGTTTGATAATGGGGCAAGGCATGACAGAGCTTCTCGGAATAGACGTAATTGAAGGTTTGTCATTTGGCCCGTATCAACCCCCGAGGGTAGATGTATTATTTAACGAGTCAAGTGCCAGTAAATACAAAATAAAGGCAGGAGATACTTATTTGGGTGTTTTTAATGTCAAAGGTATTGTTAAGGATTTTCATTCCCACTCATTTCATACTTTGATACAACCAATGGTAATAGTCCAACAGAACCCTGCTAAAATGAGTCTGGTCGCAATAAAGACAAATGGGGTTAATGATAAAGAAGTAATTAAAAAATTAAGAGAAGTAATTTACCAGATCGATCCCGAAGAAATATTTACAGCAAATTATCTGACTGATTCTATCAAGGCATTTTATGAACCAGAGAGAAATCAGGCTAAAATAATAGGAAGTTTTACACTTCTTTCAATAGTCCTTGCAATAATGGGTTTATTCGGAATTGCGCTGATAAGTATTGCCAGAAAAACCAAAGAAATCGGGTTAAGAAAAGTTAACGGAGCCACAATAGGTGAAGTAATTTATCTGTTGAATAAGGATTTTCTAAGATGGGTATTCATATCTCTAATAATGGGTATTCCCATTTCATTTTTTGTAATGTTGAACTGGCAGAAACGATTTGCATATAAGGCTGAATTAAGCTGGTGGATATTTGCTCTTGCGGGTGTTTCTGCTATACTAATTGCCGTATTGACAGTGAGCTGGCAGAGCTGGAGAGCTGCAACCAGGAATCCAGTCGAAGCCCTCCGCTATGAATAATGAGGAGAGCCAGTATCCCTGTGGCGATATATCCGGAGCGAAAAGTATCGGGATGAAGCTCTCAGATATGAATAATTAATGAATGAATTAAAATAAAAAGGAGATGAATTATCTTTTTAAAACAATAGTCCGGAATTTCACCCGGAGGCCGGTTACTAATCTGATAAATCTTCTGGGATTATCCATTAGTCTGGCATTGGTAATAATCCTTTCTGTTTATTGTTATAGCGAACTTACTACTGATAAACATCACAAGAATGGGGAACGTGTATACTTGTACCTGCCATCATCAGACAGGATCTATACGCCCGGTATTCTCAAAGAAGAAATTGATGAAAAAGTCCCGGGTGTGGAGTCAGCCATAAGAATTGTGGGTACATGGGAACCACCTGTTTTTCAGGCTGAAAACGGAGAGCCTCTCACTACTCACATGTTATTCGCTGACGAAGGATTTTTTGAACTTTTCAGCTATAATTTTATTGAGGGAGATCCACAATCTGCCCTGAAAGATCCAATGACAGTGGTGATTACGAAAAAATTAGCTGACAAGCTTTTTGGCAATAATGAATCAGTAGGGAAAATTATAAAATTAAATAACAGCAAAGACCTTACTGTCAGTGCAGTTATTAAAGAGCCTGAAACCAATTCCTGTATATCATTCAGTGCTATTACATCTATGAAATCTCAAAAAATTATTCAGGGTGAGATTGGCGAATTTACTGACTGGGGTTGGTGTGACTTTCAAACATTTCTACTCTTAAATAGAAATAGCAATCCGGTTAAAACCGGAAAATCCATTTTGGATATTATCCCTGAAGACTATCATAAGGACTATAAAGATGCCGGTCTCCTTCCATTAAGAAAAATTTATTTCTCAAAATTTAACATGTTTGGAAATGATTATCTGGTAACCGGTGATAAAAAGAAAGTTATGATCCTTCTTATGGTTGCTGTTCTGGTACTCATAATTGCACTTGTCAATTTTATTAATATCTCATCATCTCAATGGTTTGAAAGAATAAAGCAAACCGGTGTTTTAAAAATCATAGGTGTCAGGAGGTCGACAATAATGATAAATGTGCTTGCCGAAGCATTTATTTTTTTCCTGGTTGCTCTTCTTATTTCTGCTGACCTGGTGAAAATAATCAACCCATCAATCAGTAAATATACTGGTATACACTATGCTTCAGATCTGACTTTTTCGCCGGGTTTTATCATAATCTCGTTAGCAAGTATAGTTGTTTTAAGCATAATCTTCAGTATAATGCCTGCAGTCAGGATTTCCTCATCCAAAGCTATTGACGATATAAAAAATACCATCAATTCAGGTAAAACATCTTACTCCTTCAGTGGGTTTCTTGTAATTATGCAGTTTACAATTGCCATTATTCTCATTGCATATACGGTATTGGTACAAAAGCAGGTCAGATTTGGAACCACCAGCCTCGGTTTTAATCAAAAAAACATCATCGGCATAAAACTAACGCCACAATTAGATCAAAAGAAGGAGGTATTTAAAAGGTTTCTTCTTGAAAAATCCGCTATCAACAGGGTCTCGTTTTCGCAGTTTTACCCTGGTAAAGACATGCAATACAGGACAGTCGAGATGGACCTGAACGGCGAGAAGAAAGAGTTGAATTTTGATTTGTTCAGTGCCGATGCGGATTTTTTTAAGATGATGGGAATACAACTGGTAGCTGGCCGCTTTTATTCTGATACAATCACTACTGATAGATTAAAAGTTGTGGTAAATGAATCATTCCTCCGTGAACACAATCTGGTTAATCCTGTCAGCAGGAAATTCAACATGAACAAGAGCGATTACGAGATTATTGGAGTAATAAAAGATTTCCATTTCAAATCTGTCAATAAGCCTATAACTCCACTTGTCATAAGAAATGAGCCTTTTGCTTCATATTGCCTGGTAAATCTACAGAGTGCCAGTTCCAAATCAATAAAAAGCGTTATCAACGATATAAAAGGTTACGCAACAGAGCTTTCACCCTCTTTCCCGGTAGAAATTAACTTTTTGGACCAGGCAGTTATAGACATGTATCAGCCGGAACTATTATTTCGCCATGCATTTTCCCTTTTTGCCGGATGTGCCATTATTATATGCTGCCTTGGAATTTTAGCAATTTCATTATTTGCGAGTCAGAGAAGGATAAAGGAAATTGGGATCCGCAAAGTAAACGGGGCAAGAATAACAGAAATACTTATTATGCTGAATAAAGATTTTATTAAATGGGTTGGAATAGCATTTATAATTGCCTGTCCCGTTGCTTTATTAACAATGTATAAGTGGCTTAATAATTTTGCTTATAAAACAGAAATTAGCTGGTGGATTTTTGCCCTTGCAGGAATTATAGCTTTGGCAATCGCGTTGTTGACTGTCAGCTGGCAGAGCTGGAGGGCTGCAACAAGAAATCCTGTAGAAGCTTTAAGATATGAGTAACCTTAGTTATATGAGATAGCACTAATTAATATGATTTGGTATAACATAAAAATAGCGCTCAGAAATTTTAAAAGTCAAAAGAAAATTTCCCTGCTTAATCTTCTAGGGCTTTCTATTGGTATGTCTGTTGCTATTCTTATTTTCTATTTTGTGAATTTCGAAATGAGCTATGATAATTTTCACAAGGATAGTAACCTTATTTACAGATTTATCTCAATTGAAAAAGGCACAGGAGGAACAGATTATCGGGCCACAACACCTCTCCCGTTTCCTGATGTTGTTAAAACTGATCTTAAAGAGGCAGAGATGACGACCAGTATTTGTGGAATTTTGAATGAAGATGAACCTGTTCAGGTCGGGAATGAGTCGTACTTTAATCTAAAAGGTTATGCAACTGACTCCTGTTTTCTGAAAATTTTCAATTTCCCGCTTCTAACAGGTGATCTGAAAACTGTCTTTGACGATCCCTCATCGGTAGTGATTACAAAAAGTACCGCAAAGAAATTATTCGGCAACGATAACCCTATGGGCAAAGTGCTCACTATTGACAAGTTTAGTTATTCTGTAGCAGGGATTCTTAAGGACTTGCCTGAGAATTCTATTTTTAAGTTTAATATACTTGTCTCTCACCTTATTATGACTAAGATGCATCCCGACCTCGGACGTTTATGGTGGTGGGGAGGTCCAATGACTTTCATTAAGATGCATCCCGATCAGGATATTTCCGGAATAAAAAAAGATCTGTCTCTGATTCCTGAAAAATATTTCCCTGATTTTCTTAAAGGTAGAGAATCGTATGATATTCAGCCACTTAAAGCTTGCCATCTTGACACCAGGGTAATGGGGGACGAGATACCTCCGGTTTCATCAAAATACCTTAGTATACTGCTGTTAATAGCCGTAGCCGTTCTCTTTATTGCATGTTCCAATTTTGTGAACCTTTCCACAAGCCAGGCGGAAAAAAGAGCCAGGGAAACAGCAATACGTAAACTTTCGGGTGGCGGAAGATTTCAGATAACCTGTCTGTTTATCGGAGAGGCAATAACACTTTCTTTAATTGCTCTGGTTTTTGCAGTTTATCTTTCAATACTTATTTTGCCGTGGTTCAATAAACTGGCAGAACGGAATCTATACATCAACTTCAGTAATCCGGGGATATTACTCCTTGTTGTTATATTCGGAATCATTACCGGTTTTCTTTCAGGAATTTATCCTGCTCTTCTTTTTTCAAAATACAAACCAATACAAATGCTGGGGTCCCGTATTAACACTCCGGGGGACAAAAACCTGATCAGGAAAGGTTTTATTATGCTTCAGTTTCTGATAACCATAATTCTCATTACCTCGCAATTATTTATACTTAAACAAGTATCATATATGAAGAGCTATAATCTCGGGTTCGAAGCAAAAAACCTTCTTTCAATACCAATATATGTCAATGATGAAAATAAACGGCTGGCATTTGCTAAGTTATATTCTGACAATATCGAAAGTGAATCGGCCACATCTGGTATTAAAGGCATAACCCTTTCCGAGAATGTTCCCGGTCAATACTTTCCAAACAAGTTTGCAGTAATTCCCCAGGGAGCATCGCCGGAAGATTCAAAAGAAATGGTTGTGACTTCGGTTGACGGACATTATGCCGGAGTTTTTAATATCCCGATTATGGCTGGCAGAAACCTGTCAGATACTATTGTTTCCGACAAGCTCACCCATGTTCTGATAAACGAAACAGCAGCCCGTAAATTCGGGTGGAACAATGCTGTCGGTAAACAGCTCAGATTTAAGCATGAGCAGGAATCCGTAACAGTTATCGGCGTAATAAAGGATATTAATTTTAAGTCGTTGCAAAACCCTATCGAACCTGTTGTATATCGGTATGTGGGTGAAAACTGGCTGGCAGGTTATCTGACAATTAGGATTGATCCTGCAAATTCTGCACGGGCAATTGAATTTCTGAAAACAACATGGGACAAACTGGCTCCGGGTATTCCGTTTAAGTACTTTTTTATCAGGGATAAGTATCTGGAAAGATATGAGGGAGAAGAAAGGTTGGCAAAGATTGTCGGAACCTTTGCTTTGATTGCTGTATTTCTCTCCTGTCTTGGGCTATTTGCAATGATTGCTCATATATCAATCAAACGAACAAAAGAGATAGGGATACGTAAAATAAACGGAGCCAGGGTTATCGAGGTTATCGGGATGTTAGGTTTGGAGTTTGTAAAATGGGTATCACTTTCATTTGTTTTAGCCTGCCCTGTTGCCTGGTTCCTCATACATCGATGGCAGGATAACTTTGCTTACAAAACAGAACTAAGCTGGTGGATATTTTTTCTGGCCGGGATTATTGCGCTTGGTATTGCATTATTAACTGTAAGCTGGCAAAGCTGGCGGGCAGCAACAAGAAACCCGGTGGAGGCACTAAGATATGAATAGCAACTTTTTGCTTTGAAGTGATATAATATAACATTTTAAAAGACCTATGAAAGACTTATTGTTAATATTCAGAAAACTAAAAAAGAATAAAACGGCAACATCCCTGGGTATTGCAGGATTAGTAGTCGGAATGATGTGTGTGATTTACATTTTTCTGCTTGTTGCCGATGAGATCAGCTTTGACCATTTTCATAAAAATCTTAACCGCATTTTTGTAGTTCATGCTTATCTTGAAGGGGGAACAGAAAAAGTCGACTTTAACGGTTGTCCTCCGGCTGTAAGCACGGCTTTAAAAGCTGAATATCCTGAAGTTGAAACAACATGCAGATATATTCCTCCATATTTTCAATACCTGATCGCTTCAGGAGAAAATAAATTTACTGAGAGAACGGCAATGGCTGACTTTTCTTTTTTTGATATATTTTCATTTCCTTTTATTTATGGAGGAAAAGGAGAACCAGGTAGTCTGAACAGGATTATTCTTACTGAGACAGCTTCCAGGAGATATTTCGGGAATAGCAATCCAGTCGGGAAAATAATAAGAATGGATAACCGGATCGAGATGTCAATAGCCGGTGTTATTAAAGATATTCCAAAAAACTCATCTATTTCTTTTGATGCAATAATACCGCTCGAAAATGTTGGCGTTTACTATGGGAGAAGCGATTATTTAACAAGCTGGTACAATAATTCTTTCACAACATTTGGCTTACTCACAAAACCGGAAAGTTTTGAAAAAGTTGCATCTACAATCGGCCGGCGTATTCAGAAGGTATTACCCGAATCTACTAACTACCTGAGAGCTTATAAATTTAAAGATGGTTATCTGTATGAACAGAAACATATTCGCGAAGTTCATATTTTCGTGCTTATTGCTTTACTGGTTTTACTGGCTGCAACATTGAATTTCATAAATCTCAATACTGCCCGCTCTTCAAAACAGGCCAAAGAAACAGGATTGCGAAAAACATTCGGGGCATCCCGGATGAATGTTGTGGGTTTAATTTATCTCGATGTGGCGATTATCTGTCTGCTGGCATTTGTATTGGCAATTACCCTGGTTTATACCGGATTGCCTCTTATTAACAAAGTAATCGGGGAAAATATCAGCTTCTCTGTCCTGTTATCATTCGTCCCTCTCTGTGTTTTATTCGGAATCTATTTGGTTACTGTTCTTTTAGCCGGCAGCTATCCGGCACTTTTTCTCTCATCATTTACTCCCGGACAGATACTTACTTCTAACTTCCAGACGGTCAAGAACCGTGGTATATTCAGGAATGCATTAGTAGTGATAATGTTTGTTATTTCGATCATCTTGCTTACATCAACCCTGGTAATTTCAAAACAAACCGATTTTTTGCAAAGGATGGATCTCGGCTTTGAAAAAGACCAATTAATGTACGTAAGCCTTAAAGGGAAACTACAAGAGCAGGTAAAGACATTGAAGGAAGAGATAGGACATTCGCCGGGAGTTGTTTCGTCTTCGGCAGTTTCCTCCTTGCCGACCATGATTGGTAATAATGGTGAAAACTGGGACTGGGAAGGGAAGAATCAAAATTTTAAACCTTTAGTTACAACCTGGGAAACAGACGAAGATCTTATAAAAACTTTCGGGGCAAAAATGACCGAGGGCAATTATTTAAGCAGAGATCAGGATGGGATTGTGATCAACAAAACATTTGCCGATATGATAGGTTGGAAAAGTTTTAACGGAAAAACATTGAAAAATGGAGATACCCAGCTCAGGATCCTGGGAGTCATGAAGGATGTATTTTTTAATTCTTTATCATCTTCAACAAAGCCTATGGCAATTGAAATGGCAAGCAATTCATCCAGCATATACCTGGTTATAAAAGTAAATTCCGGAGATATCAGGAACACAATCAAATTTATCACAAAAGTCTGTCAGACCATTGAACCATCATACCCAGTGGAATATGGATTTTTTAATGATGAATACGCTCAACTGCTGAGATCTGAAATTAACCTTAAAAAGTTAGTCGGCATTTTTTCGGTTTTTGCAATAATTGTCTTATGCCTTGGCTTGCTGGGTACGATCATGTTTCTTATCGAACAAAAGACCAAGGAAATAGGTATCAGAAAATGTCTTGGAGAAAATATGTTACGTATTAGCACACAGTTAATCAGACCATTTATTATTTCGGGAATGATTGCTACAGTAATTG
>DCFT01000146.1:13194-17945 GCA_002319885.1 Bacteroidales bacterium UBA1797 | reverse complement strand
AGCTTCAATGAGATCGTATTTCTGAAATGTAATGTTTATACCAGAACAACGAAACATCTGCATATGAGTAATTTTCTGTCTTTAAAAGTTTAGTGTTAAAGAATTTTTTATCTGTCATGCGCACTATTTCTAGTGCTGTCTTATCAATCCCAAAGTTATACGCAGTGGCAAGAAATTTTATGAGATTAATTTCATCCAGTCTGTTCAGATTAAATTTCTTTTTACATATCTTAATAAATGTTATCAGATAAATGACCTGACTTTCAGGATCTTCAAGATCTTTAATAATAGATTTCCTGAAATCTTTAATGTTATCATAGTCGGAGGAGGATTTAAATATTATTCCAGCCTGTCTGCCCAGGTAAGCTGTTGATTCGTCTCTGATCGTTTCAGCGAAAGATGGCTTCATCTGAAAAACCCCAATTGAAAAATCGGCGTACTCCTCACCGAGATTAACATATAAAGTTTTAAGCAACCCAATTTCCATTTTATCTTTAAGTGCCGAATAACGGACCAGTTCAGGAAATATTATGGCAACAGCAACCGGGTAGGAGATGTGGTTCCGGGTAAGTACTGAATCCATCCAGCCTCTGTTCTCCTTTTCGAACACCTCCGCCTTCTTCCAGTCATCTCCAAATAATTCACTGTAGTTAACCGGCTGAGAGGAGGAGGAACAATAAAGGGTTGAAAAAATAATTGTTGTCAGAAATACCCGAATGTACACTTGATAATCAGAAATATTTTTAAAAATTAAAAGGACTTTTCAACATACTGCAAGATGCAAATTTTTCAGAAGGATATTTTACACTGCATGATTGCATTTCTTTTCGGAGAATAGTACATGTAAGCCAGGTAAACCTGTCCATCTGTTTTTACCCAGTGAGGATTAAACATCCCTGCGAGTTTTGAACCATCACTAAAAGAGAGCGTACCATAATTATAATATGCGTACCTGTTATTAGCCGTATTCACGAACAAATCTTTGGACTGACTTGCTTCAGGATTAAGCGTCAGAACAACATTTCCCTTAAGATCAATAATTTCATTAGATACCACCATAAATATTTCATCATATTTAATATTACTGTTTAAGGTACCAATATGCGATTTAGACGGATCTAAGGTGCCAATGTCTGTGTTAGAGATCAGTTGAGGAATTGTACTCATGGGCCCGCCTCCCTGCTGCATCTTTTGCATCATCTGCTGAGAGTACTGCATTGACAGATCCATCTTCTCCTGGTCGGTTTTAGCATTTTTTATAGCTTCTTCCATCTTTTTTGCATCTGCTTCATTCATAACAACATTTTTAATAACAAACGCAGCAAATTTCTCTTTTGATTTTGTTACCTTGAATTCTCTTATTTCGCCATAAGGGCCATAACTTTTCCCTTTAAACTTTATCATATATTTATCACCTGATTTGCTGATATATTCATTATTGGCCCATCTATCAGTTTTCCTGGGTTCATCTGCGGCATCAACATTGTCAAATCCCCCCAATCTGGGATCTCCTGACTTCAATGGTCCCTGAGTAACACCATCCTTAGCTATATAATAGTCATTGGTGGTCCTGTCTTTCACAAGAATCGATCCGTCATCCTTAACACTCAAAGATATCTCTGAATACATAAGTTTAAGATTTCCACCAAGATTGAGTATCAATTCAGGCTGCTCACATGCACACTGAGGTTCAGGTTCCTGTTTTGCATTTTGGGTGTCAGAATCGGATTTTCCGAGTACGTCTTTAGTTACAGATTTTGATACTTTGTTTAGTAGCCGGCCAACCTGGGCCTTTACCGGGCTTCCGAAAAGTATACAGATTGCCAGGAGAAACAGAATAGACTTTTTCATAGCTTAGGCTTTAGTTTATAACCAAATATAGATAAAACTTTTCTGATCTGATTAAGGCATGTATAAACTTAAATCTTCCTTTTCAAATTTGATATGAAGTACGACTGATAAAATAAAAAAACCGGTACTGAGGAGAAGTACCGGTTCGCATCGAAGATATCAGGAATGAAGAAACAAGAAATTATTTATGATGAAAAGAGTTTTCATCTATAGGTTCAAGCCCGTCGTTTGTCATGACCCATAAACTATTTATCGACTCCCACCGTGATTCCAGATAATCGTCTGATTCGTTTCTGAATGAGGACCTGAGCATAATCTTCGGATCATTTTCGAATTTAAGTATTGTACCCACTGGAATATACAGTTTCAGAGTAACATTATCGGCTGCCCATTTCCTTCCTGCCGGGCTGGTAAAGTATTCATCAAGACACAGAGTATCTCCACTAATGTTGTAATTGTACATCAGCCCCTCGGTTTTTCTCAAAGCTTCAATCTTAGTCCGTCCTGCTGAACGTTTTCTTAACTCTAATCTTGTTGACTTGTTGTCTGACTTGTCTACTGCTAAAAATGGCCGGATATAAAGTTCTCGCTTCCCGTCATTCATAAAAACCGAGTATTCTTCATGGGGAAGGGTTATTTCTTTCTCATACACGAGGTCAGCGATTTTCTTCTCACTTTTTATAAAAAGAGTATCAGGAGAATGTGGAATTATCGTCTCTGCAGATGTTTTTGCAGTCTGGGCAAAACTTATTCCCTCATTGAAGCCGATTATTGCCAGTGCAGCAAGGGCCATAACCCAGACTACCAGAGCTACAAGGCTGACCACGCCATCCCTGGCCCTGAACCAGAATATCATTTTCACTCCCCAGTATATAATGGCAATCAAGGGCAGGATGAACACTATACTCGTCAGAACGATTATCCATGGAACTGAGGCAGGATTTACAATGTAATTAAGAAAATCGGGGAAGTAAATAAGATTTATTCCGGAAGAATCCATTGAGAATACCCCTGGAAATTTGAAAACAAATATCATTACAAAAGATAGTATTAAAAGAAATCCAGTAAGCACCAGAGCAATACCTATCATTATCAGAAAGATCCGCAATACTATATAAAATACCCTGCCTATTGCTCTGAAAATCTCATCTAAAGCATTACCAATTCTTGACGGGCTGTTATAACCGGCATTACTCAGCGGGGCCCCGGCTGACTTTGAGAACTCGCCTTTTTTGTCATGTATCCTGGTCTGATATGAATTACCATACATTTCTCTTTTTTGAGAATCAGTTCTGGCTACGGGAAGAGCCGCCCACAAACCGAGATATACAAAAAAACCTATTCCGAAGACAGCGGTAAACAGAACAAACAGAATTCTGAAAAGTACAGGATCAGTATCGAGATATGCCGCCATTCCACTGCAAACACCTCCAATTATAGTGTCCTCAGGATTACGAAACATTCTTCTCTTTTTATTGTCGTACACAGGTGGCAATGTTTCAACATCACCATGATCAAAATCTTCAGGTTTTCCTATTATTGAGATCATTGCTTCAACATTTTCCCTGGAAATAGTTCCTGCTAATACTTTCTGTGATAGAAATATTTCAGCAATACGTGTTTCAATATCCTCAATTGTTTCATTCCCACCCTGTACATTTGCAAAGCGGCTGTTTATCGCCTGAAGATAATCGCGAAGAATCCGGAATGCGTCCTCATCAATCTGAAACAGTGTACCACCGAGATTTATATTAATTGTCTTGTCCATTAGTTTCGGTTTTAATAGTTAAATAATTGGTTATCTGGTTCTGATCAGGTTAACAGATTCGACTAATTCCTGCCATGATTTATCAAGATCAGCCAGGTATTTTCTGCCTTCATCAGTTAGCTCATAATATTTTCTGGGTGGACCCTGTAGAGATTCCTCCCACCGGTAACTTAGTAATCCGGCATTTTTTTGCCTTGTGAGAAGAGGGTAAAGTGTACCTTCAACCACAATTACTTCAGCTTCCTTAAGCTCTTTGATAATGTCACTTGCATAGCATGAATTCCTGGATAACACCGAAAGGATGCAATACTCCAGTATCCCTTTGCGCATTTGAGCTTTATTATTTTCTAAATCCATGATTTGTTTTTTTAAAGTTTACACTTCTAATATTTTTTGATCAGAAACATGTTAGAGTTTCATGTTCTTCCTTACAGTTTCAAATTCTTGTTTTACGGAATCTTTTATGTTATGAATGTTCACCGGGTTACCTTTCATTGCAATTTTCTCTGCTGTGGTTCTTGCTTCAGGCAAAACGATATATAAAATCAGATATATCAATATGCCAACTCCCATCATTGCCAGAACGAAGAATATCACTCTGACGAGCCATAATTCAATATCCCAGTAAGCTGAAATTCCTGCACATACCCCGCCAATTACTCTGTGGTCGGTATCGCGGTACATTCTGTGATAACCGGGTGATGAAAACTTTTCACGTGCAGTAGGCCCTTCAGAATCTGAAATATCTTCGGGAGTTCCTAAAACCGTTATAACCTGGTTGACATCAGCAATATCTATTACCTGTTTGTAGCTGGTAAGTTTTGTCCTGAATAGTTCTGCCATCCTGGTCTCAATATCTGAAAGGATCTCTGAAGAACTCTCTTCTCCTGCAAAATGAAGTTCAAGATTTTTCAGGTACCTTTTCAATTCGGCATATGCATCCTCATCGATGTTGAAAGAATATCCGCCGAGATTTATGCTTACTGTGATTTTCATGGTGCTTTACAATATTTACTACTATTTAATACATGTAACATGACAATACAAAGATATATATAAAAATATATACTATGCAATACATAGTACTAAAATATTTTAAATAATTTATAAAGTATTTTTTAAGTGACAGATA
>DCFT01000146.1:764-12810 GCA_002319885.1 Bacteroidales bacterium UBA1797 | reverse complement strand
TGTATCCTTTTGCTTCTCTTCCTGTGATTTTAACTTATTTCCCGGGGCTACTAAAAAGTTTAAATCCTTTAACCACAAAGATCACAAAGGTTTTGCACTAAGATCACAAAGAATCAAAAGACACCATTCTGACTTTGGGTACTTTGAGCCTCCTTTGCGACCGCTGTGGTTTAATAAAATTATTTTCACAGATTCTTTGATATGAGGTAGAACTAAAAAGAGTGATTGGAACCGGGTCAGTTTTAAAAAAAAGGCAAGTGTTTAAGTATTAGTATAAATAAAAGACTAAATACAAAATTTACAAACTGGCTTACTGTCCAATCACTAATTCCTATATTTATGCAATATTTTAAGGTATGAGAAAAAAATACAAATGGGGAATTCTTGCCGCTGGTAAAATGTCGGCTAAATTCACAATAGGATTAAAGCTTCTTGATAATGTTGAGCTGTATGCTGTAGCTTCACGGGATAAATCAAGAGCTGAGCGATTTGCATCTGAATTTGGCTTCAGGAAATTTTATGGAAGTTATGAAGAACTGGCAAATGATAAGGAAGTCGATGTGATCTATATTGCCTCACCGCATTCTCATCATCTTGAGCATACTCTTCTGTGCCTGAAGCACAAGAAAGCGGTTTTATGTGAAAAGGCGTTCGCATTAAACAGTCATGAGGTAAAAGCAATGATTGATGAAGCTGAAAAACAGAAAGTCTTTCTGATGGAAGCTCTATGGCCACCATTCCAGCCAATTTACCGAAAAACAAAAGAAACCCTTCTTGATGGTGAACCGGGAAAGATAATTCATCTGAATGCATGGTTCTCATTCCAGGCACCTTATGATCCGGCAGACAGGAAATTTAATCTGGCCCTGGGCGGAGGTTCGCTGCTTGATATTGGAATATATCCTTTAATTGACGCTCTTTATTTTATGGGTGTTCCATCGGGAATAATGGCCAAAGCATCTTTCGCAGAAACCGGATCAGAGGATACAATTAGTATTATTCTGAGTTATGACGATGGCCGTACGGCAACACTTTATAGTTCATTCCGGACTGCAGGAGGGATCGGATGCGATCTTCTCTGCGAAAACGGGAATCTGAATTTCTCCCGTGGACGCGATATGTCGCAAAGGTTGAATGTTGCTATGAATGGTAAAGAAAATAAGGAATATTCACTATTGCCCGAAGGAATGGGGTACCAGTACGAAGCAATGGAAGTTATGAAATGCCTCGATGAAGGAAAACTTCAAAGCGATATTGTTCCTCTTTCGTTCAGTCTTGATCTGATGGCAACGCTTGACAGAATTAGAAAAGCAGCAGGTATTGTATTTCCGGGAAGAGATTGAAAATAAGATAATAAGATAAGAAGGATGAAAAGTATGGATACCATATATAGAACCTAAATTGTTATCATGAACCAACCTGAAAGTAGCGGGTTTATTATTCAGTAACTGGAATAGCAATGTCAAAACATGTCTCCGATTTGGAAAGGGAAGGTAAATTTTACCGGAAGAAGCTTCTTCTGAGCATGATAATTCCTGGAATATTTGTTTTTTTTATGTGGCTGGTGAAGATTATTGAAGTGCTGTTCGATGTTGACTTCTCACGTTTTGGCATTTATCCGCTTACTCTTCAGGGATTGAGAGGTATTTTGTTTTCTCCCTTTATTCATGCTGACTTTACTCATTTGTTTAGCAATTCCCTTCCATTATTCTTATTGTCTATTGCACTTTTTTACTTCTATTCCGAAGTAGCGTTAAAAGTTTTTATTTGGACATATTTCCTTACCGGATTGCTGGTCTGGTTTGCCGGCAGGGAAGCCTGGCACATAGGAGCAAGCGGACTAGTCTATGGTCTGGCATCATTCCTCTTTTTCAGTGGTATAATCCGGAGATACTTCAGACTTATTGCATTATCCCTGCTCATTGTTTTTCTTTACGGATCAATGGTGTGGGGCTTGTTTCCGGGGGTATATAAAAATGTTTCCTGGGAATCTCATATGCTGGGATTCTTTTCTGGTGCAGCCTTAGCCATATTTTACAGGAAACAAGGTCCGCAGCGACCTGTTTATGAGTGGTTGGAAGAGGAAGAGTCACTGTACGACCTGACAGCTGAAGATGATGAGGAAACATTCGGTGAGGAGAAAGATTAATAGTTTAAGTACCAAAAGTGTAAATTACAAAACAAATTATGAGAGATCTTTCTATAATCATTGTTTGTCATAAAGGATGGGAAAAGCTTATTAAGTGCCTCGGTGCACTAAATTTATTTTCAGGAGAAAAGTTTAACACTGAAGTGATTATTGTTGATAATAAATCAGAAGATGAAACTATTTACGAAATACAGGAACGGTTTCCGGGGTTCACTTTCATTTTTAATGATATTAATGGTGGATTTGCCAATGGATGCAATAGGGGAGCAAGAGATGCTGTAGGTGTTTTTCTTTTATTTCTCAATCCTGATACAGTTGCATCGGAATCTGAGCTTCAAAAACTCTTACAGGTAGCAAAAGATAATCCGGGGTTCGGCATTGTTTCGTGCAAACAGGTGAACGAAAATGGCAGAGAGAACATAGCATACGGTGCCTTTCCATCAATGATCAATCTTACAGGGTTTCAGAGAGCGATTTTCAGGAATCGTAAACTGGGAACGATAAGCCAGGAGTCTGACATTTTTTTCCCTGACTGGATATCCGGATCGGTAGTGTTGATCAGAAATGAAATCTTTACGAAGTTAAAAGGATTTGATGAGGATTTCTGGATGTATTATGAAGATGTGGATCTTTGCAGACGCGTCAGGGACAGTAATGCCGAAATTGCATTTTGCAGGAATATTATAATTGAACATAATCACGGTGGCAGCTCAAGAATAAATCTAAAAACGACAGCACTTACAAAAACTGAAGTACAAATTTCCCAGCATATTTATATAAATAAGCATAAAAAGGGTCTTGAAAAGTTTATTATTCAATCATTTCTGGTATTAAACAACCTGATTTCAGGATGCATAATGGCGCTTATAGGATTGATCTTGTTTTTTATCCCAAAAATCTTCTTAAGAACAAGGATGTATTACAGATTAATAGGATATTATTTAGGATCGGTTTCACGACTATCCTGGATTAGTCCCAGATCTGTGAACTTTTCAAAAAAATAATTCTTTCTGAATTTTATTCTCTGAAGGTGTTTATTTTTCAATAGCGCCTTATGTTTAAGATTTAATTCCCCAGAATGAAATCACATATAAAAATTCTTGTTTTGACGGGTCATTAAAGAATATCTTGAAGATATTTACCATGAAAGTTGACAAAGTCGGGCAAATCACTAACTTTAAAGCGAATTTACTGAGAAACCTGATTATAACTTTTACGTATGAATAACAAACCTGTAGCTGTCATTACAGGGGCCAGCAGAGGAATCGGCAAGTCGGTTGCAATCTCTTTGGCGGCCGAGGGATACGATATTGCTGCTATAGCCCGCTCAGTTGACAGCGAGGGCATGGAAAATCTGGGACCTGAAGTAGAAAAAAAGGGAGCTCAGTTCTTTCCGATAGGCTTGGATATTTCATGTACAGGATGCCAGAAAGAAGTTGTTGCAAACATTATTGAGAGATACGGCAGAATAGATGTTCTGGTTAATAATGCAGGGGTAGCTCCGCTTCAGAGAGATGACGTTCTGGACATGACAGAAGAAAGCTACGAAAGAGTTATGAATATAAATCTTAAGGGGCCTGTTTTTTTAGCACAGAAAATTGCAAGGGAAATGATCTGGCTTAAACAACAGATAGTTGATTATAAGCCTGTTATCATATTCATTACATCTGTCTCAGCTGTCAGATCATCCACTAACAGGGCAGAGTACTGCATATCTAAATCGGGTTTGAGTATGGCCTCAACAGTTTTTGCCGACAGGCTCTCTGCAGAAGGGATTCTTGTTTGCGAAGTTCGCCCGGGCATTATCAAGACTGATATGACTGCAAAAATAAAGGATAAGTATGACAAACTCCTGAACGAAGGTCTTGTTCCTCAAAACAGATGGGGGCTGCCTGATGATATTGGGAAAGCTGTAGCATCAATTTCAAGGGGTGACTGGGCTTTTTCCACAGGCATGGTGTTTGAGATAAGTGGTGGTCTGAATATCAGCAAGCTCTGATATCGTTTTTATTTCATGGTAATTTTTTGGTAAAGTCGGAAATCATGACAATATTGTATACATAAAACAACATTGAAAATGACACACGACTTAAATGCAGGAAAAGGTCAGAATAGATTTGTATTTGAGGGATTCCTCATTCCATTTATCCTGGTAACCAGCCTTTTTTTCTTATGGGGTTTTGCCCATGGCTGCCTTGATGTTCTTAACAAGCATTTCCAGGAATTACTTCACATGTCAAAGGCAAGATCAGCGTTTGTCCAGTTTGTATTCTACGGAGGCTATTTTCTGATGGCTATTCCTGCAGGTTTGCTGATGCAGAAATTCGGATATAAAAAAGGAATAATCTTTGGGTTGATCCTTTTTGCTGCAGGCGCATTTCTTATGCTTCCGGCAACTCTTATTCAGACATTCTGGAGTTTCCTATTCTGTCTGTTTATTATTGCATGTGGGCTTACGTGCCTGGAAACTGCCGCTAATCCATATACAACAGTGCTGGGTCCATCGGAAAGCGGAGCACGGCGAATCAATTTCTCTCAATCTTTTAACGGGCTGGGTTGGATAGCCGGGCCTCTTGTTGGCGGAATGCTGATTTTTTCAGTAAACAATAACAGCAATAAATTTGCATCAATCGCACTGCCTTATCTTTTTATAGGATCACTTGTACTCATTGTCGCTGTGCTCTTCTGGAAAGTTAAATTCCCGGAATTAAAGGAAGAATCTCATCTTTCAGATGACAGTAACTCAACTTCCGGAGGTAAAATGAAAG
This sequence comes from Bacteroidales bacterium UBA1797, assembly GCA_002319885.1. Classification (GTDB taxonomy): domain Bacteria; phylum Bacteroidota; class Bacteroidia; order Bacteroidales; family VadinHA17; genus LD21. The sequence continues at coordinate 7,893 of DCFT01000146.1, read as the reverse complement.
ATCTTCTTCTTCATCCTCACTTTGTACTCGCAGTGATAGCCCAGTTTCTATACGTAGCTGCCCAGACAGGAGTAAATAGTTTTTTTATAAATTATGTAACTGAAGAAATTCCTTCCCTCACCAATCAGCAAGCCGCCCAGATACTCGGCTTTGGAGGAATGGGACTGTTCTGGCTCGGAAGATTCACAGGAAGCACTCTGTTCATGAGGATAATTCGTCCAAACAGGCTTCTTGCATTTTATGCCGCTATGAATGTGCTAACCATGGGACTTGTAGTAGCCGGGCTGGGTTGGATTTCAGTGGTAGCTCTTTTCTCAACATATTTTTTTATGTCGGTTATGTTTCCCACCATCTTTGCGCTAGGCATTAAAGATCTGGGTCCACTTACAAAAAAGGGATCTTCAATACTTGTGATGTCGATTGTTGGTGGCGCAATTTTCCCCATGATAATGGGCTGGATTGCTGATATTTCAAATATGGCTCTCGGGTTTATTGTTCCGCTGTTCTGTTTTGTCTATATAGTGTTCTTTGCATTGAAGGGATATAAAGTCAAAAACATAAAGCCTGCGCTTCAGCTTGAGGTATGAATACCAAAATCAGGTTTTCAGATAAAGCGGCCCGAATAAGAAATTGACTACAATTTTCAATCTTATTGTACGACAATTAATAAATTTGGTATAACTTCAATTCATCTTAATAATTTGGTTAAATCTGTTTATTTTTATTTTGTCTGATAATTACTAAAACTGGAACCTGTGGAAAAACTGGCTTTAAAGGAAAAAATCGGTTATGCTCTTGGCGATGGTGCTGCAAATATTGCATGGCGCGGAGTGGCTACTTTCTTATTTATTTTTTACACCGATGTTTTTGGAATTAATCCTGCCGCTGTAGGAGTACTGATGTTGATAGCCCGCTTCGGTGATGGTATTATCGATATTGTAATGGGGGTTATCTGCGACAGAACCAATTCTAAGTATGGCAAATTCCGTCCGTGGATCTTGTGGACAGCTATCCCTTTAGGAATAACATTATCGTTGCTTTTTACTTCGCCTAAATTTGGCCCGACAGGGAAGATTGTTTATGCCTACGCCACTTATCTTTTATTTTTCTTTGTTTACACAGCCAATAATATTCCCTATGGCGCATTAATGGCTGTTATGACTCCTGACGACAAAGAACGTACAAGTCTGGGTTCATACCGTATGGTCGGAGCATTTACAGGTGGGATGGTCGTTCAGGGAGCTTTGTTATTTTTAGTATTGCACTTTGGAAATATTAATCCGGTTATCGCTATTGATAAGCTTGATTCTAAGAATTATGAAGTGACAGTTTCAACAGAAAAGGAAGTAAAAAATGTAAATATCAAAACCAGGCATGGCATTGCTCTTTTTGCCTGGAAGGAACCAGTGAAGTCCGATACGCTTAACGTCCCTACTCATGGAAAAAGTTTCTCAATGGAAGCGCAGAAGAAATACTCATTTATTGTATCTGGCGAAGAAAACCTGCTTGCAAAAGACATAACTATTATTGACCAGAAGAGAGGGTATAGCAATGCCATATATCTGTTATCGGTTTTTCTGTCGCTGTTCCTTATGGTGACTTTCGCTACCACAAAGGAACGTGTACAACCGCCCAAAGAACAGAAAACGACTTTGGGCAGGGATCTGAAAGATCTTGTCAGAAACAGACCATGGATAATACTCCTTGTAATTGGATTATTATTTAATGTTTACAATTCAATTAAACAAGGTATTGTTGTGATCTATTTCAGTCATTATTTACACAACCAGCTGCTTGCGGCTTCATATATGGTCGGATTGATGCTTGCTTCAATAGCAGGTGCAATGATAACATCTCCTCTGGGCAAGCGCTTTGGTAAACGTAATCTTTTTATATATGCTCTGATTTTTTCGGGTGTTGTAAATGCTTTGCTTGTTTTCTGCAATCCAAATAATCTGACCGCCATTTTTACTATTGGTATAATCTCGGAATTTGCTGCAGCTATATTCCCGACGTTATTTTTTGCCATGCTTGGTGATGCAGCTGATTACTCGGAGTTCAAAAATGGAAGAAGGGCCACCGGGCTGGTTTACTCCGCAGGTTCTTTTGCAACTAAGTTCGGAGGAGGTATAGCAGGTGCAATTATTGGGTTCGTACTGGCAGCATTTAAATACAACGGACAAGACGCTGCTGCCATTCAGGGTGCCGTTCCGGGTATTATAATGCTGATGAGCTGGATACCTACCATCATTACAATTCTTGCAGCCGGGGTGATGACACTTTACCCCTTAAATCAGAAGAAAATGGATGAAATCACCATTGAACTGGTCAACAGGAGAGCCCAGGCTCAGTAAAGCTACTATTAAAGTATAAAAACTATAAATAGAATAAAAATGAAATACGGATATTTCGACGACAAAAACAGAGAATATGTGATAACTAACCCCCGTACTCCCTGGCCATGGATAAACTATCTTGGTAATGAAGATTTTTTCTCACTTATCTCAAATTCCGCAGGAGGATATACATTTTATAAAGATGCCAAGTTCCGGCGCATCACACGCTACAGGTATAATAATGTGCCTATGGATAGCGGAGGTAAATATTTCTATATTAATGACGGTGATTGTATCTGGTCACCAGGATGGAAGCCCTGCAAGACAGAACTTGACAATTATGAATGCCGTCATGGGATGAATTATACTAATATTAAAGGTGAAAAAAATGGGATCACAGCCAATGTCCTTTATTTTGTACCATTGAAAACATGGGCTGAAGTTCAAAAGGTTACTCTGACAAATAATTCAAAGATCAACAGGAAACTTAAGATATTTTCATTTACTGAATGGTGTTTATGGAACGCTGCTGCTGATATGGAAAACTTCCAGCGCAATTTTTCTACAGGCGAAGTTGAAATTGAAGGCTCAGTGATTTATCATAAAACAGAATACAAGGAGAGACGCAATCACTATGCCTATTATTCCGTGAATGTTCCTATTCAGGGTTATGACACTGATCGCGAATCATTCATAGGTCTCTATAATGGTTTTGACGAACCGGAGGTAGTTGTTGAAGGAAAACCCAAAAACACTGAAGCTCATGGCTGGTCACCTGTGGCATCACACTACCTGGAAGTAGACCTGAAGCCCGGCGAATCAAAAGATTTCATTTTTGTTTTGGGATATGTTGAAAATAATGAAGATGAAAAATGGGAATCAAAAAATATTATTAATAAGAAAAAGGCAAAAGAAACTATTGCAAGATTTAATACAACTGCTAAAGTTGATTCAGCACTTGCTGATCTGCGTAAATACTGGGATAATCTTTTGAGTATTTACACAGTAAATTCAGGCGACGACAAAGTTGACAGGATGGTGAACATCTGGAACCAGTATCAGTGTATGGTCACTTTCTGCTTTTCACGGTCGGCTTCATTTTTTGAATCTGGCATAGGCCGCGGCATGGGTTTTCGTGATTCCAATCAGGACCTGACGGGGTTTGTTCATCAGATTCCTGAACGTGCCCGTGAAAGGATTATTGATATAGCTTCCACACAGTTTACTGACGGCGGCTGTTATCATCAGTATCAACCTCTTAATAAACGTGGGAATAATGATATCGGCGGAGGTTTCAATGATGATCCTCTCTGGTTAATCCTGGGTACCGTGAGTTATGTAAAAGAAACGGGTGATTTTGGTATTCTCAATGAAATGGTACCCTTCGACAATGATGTTTCAGTGGCAAGAAGTCTTTTTGATCATCTCACAGTTTCATTTGACCATGTAGTGAATAACCTTGGGCCGCATGGTCTTCCTCTTATTGGCCGTGCCGACTGGAATGATTGCCTTAACCTGAACTGTTTCTCGGACGATCCGGATGAATCTTTTCAGACTACTGAAAATAAAACAGAAGGATCTAAAGCAGAATCTGTTATGATTGCCGGTCTGTTCGTCGTTTATGGTCGCGATTATATTGATCTGTGTAAGAAGTTAGGTAAAGATGCCGAAGCTCTTCGTGCTCAGAAACTTGTTGATAATATGATTGATATTATAAAGAAGTATGGATGGGACGGCGAATGGTTTATACGTGCATACGATTATTATGGTCGTAAGGTAGGGAGCAATGAAAACGAAGAAGGAAAAATCTTCATCGAATCACAGGGTTGGTGTACAATGGCAGGAATAGGCAAGGAAGAAGGTCTTTGCTCCCGTGCACTCGACGCAGTAAAAGAACGTCTCGACAGTAAATACGGGATTGTGCTTAATAACCCTGCTTTCACAAAATACATTATTGAGTATGGTGAAATATCGTCTTACCCTGCAGGGTATAAAGAAAATGCCGGTGTTTTCTGCCACAACAATCCATGGATCATGATTGGAGAAACTGTGGTTGGAAACGGGAACAGAGCATGGGATTATTACAAAAAAATATGTCCATCCTATCTGGAGGATATTAGCGATCTGCATAAAACTGAACCATATGTTTATGCTCAAATGGTCGCCGGGAAAGATGCATTTAAACCAGGGGAAGCCAAGAACTCATGGCTTACCGGAACAGCTTCGTGGAATTTCTATGCTGTCTCACAATATATGTTCGGCATTCGTCCGGAATATGAAGGACTTTTAGTTGATCCCTGTATACCAAACGATTGGAAAGGATTTAATGTGACACGTAAATTCAGAGGTGCTACTTACCAGATTGAAGTGTTAAATCCTGATGGTTTTTCCAGAGGAGTAAAGGAGGTGACAATCGATGGACTGCCATATAAATCGAATCTGATACCAGTATTCGGAGATGGGAGAATACATAACGTGAAAATTGTCCTCGGATAAATTCTATCTTGTTTTATACCTTTCTTCCTAAACGAAATATTACTTTTGTGGTAATATGGATATTGAACATTTAATTAAAATTTATGAGAAAAATTATTTTTGGAATATTAACTCTGGCCTTATTACAGGCATGCTCCAGTAAGGTTAAAAACACAACAGATTCAGTGAAAAAGTACCCCGCTTTCGATATTCAGAACATGGACACTACAATTAAGCCTGGTGATGATTTTTTCGATTATGCAAATGGTACGTGGCTGAAAAATAATCCTATTCCTGCTGACAAGAACTCACGTTCTACTTTCGATGAATTGTTCGAGAGAAACAGACATGATATTAAGGAAATTATTGAAGAGGCTGCTGCCTCTAAAGATGCTCAGCCTGGAAGTATTACTCAAAAGATAGGCTTATTCTTTAATTCTGGTATGGATTCAATATCCCTTGATAAAGAGGGCGTAACACCCCTGAATCCGTTTTTCGAAAAGATAGAATCAATCCGCACTGTTGCCGATGTCCAGTCGGTAGGAGCATATTTCCAAACCTACGGAATAAGTCCATTTTTTGCTATATTTTCTAATCAGGATGCAAAAAACAGCACAAGTGTTATTGCCGGATGTTTCCAGACAGGTATAGGATTACCTGAAAGGGATTATTATTTCAATAACGACGGACCAACTAGAAAAATCAGGGAAGAATATCTTAAGCATCTGGCAAAGATGTTCGAATTACTGAAAGATAAACCTGAAGTTGCTGAAAAAAATGCTCAGACCATCATGAAGATGGAAACTCAGTTGGCTAAAGCTTCCTTTACAAATGTGGAAAACCAGGATCCTCAGAAAACTTATAATAAGGTTACTATTGACGAATTAAAAAAGATGTCTCCAAATATGGATTGGCAATCCTATCTGACACAGATCGGATATCCTGAAATCACGTCAATAAACATTTATCAGCCAATCTTTTTGAAGGAGTTGAGCAATATGATGAAGAGTGTTCCGGTTGAAGACTGGAAGACCTTTCTTCGGTGGCAGCTCATTAACAGTACTGCAGCTTATCTAAGTGATGACTTCGTAAAGCAGAATTTTGATTTTTATAACAAAACATTATCGGGGCAGGAGAAAATGGAACCACGCTGGAAACTTGTGCTTGATGTCACAAGTTATTCCCTGGGTGAAGCTATTGGCCAGTTGTATGTAACGAAATATTTTCCGCCAATCGCAAAGCAGAAAATGACAGATCTGGTAATGAACCTGAAAAAATCCCTGAAAGCCAGGATTGAAAACCTGACCTGGATGGGTCCAGAAACTAAACTGGAAGCGGTGGCCAAACTGGAAAAAATGGGGGTTAAAGTGGGTTATCCCGATAAGTGGAGAGATTATTCAGGATTAGAAGTATCTGCACAACCCTACATATTGAATGTGCTGAATTCACAAGCCTTCGAATTCAAATATAGTATGAATAAAATAGGAAAACCGGTCGACCGCAATGAGTGGGGGATGACACCTCAGACGGTAAACGCTTATTATAACCCAAACAGGAATGAAATCGTTTTTCCAGCCGGTATTCTTCAGCCTCCATTCTTTAATATGGATGCTGATGATGCTGTTAATTATGGCGCAATCGGAATGGTAATTGGGCATGAGATGACTCATGGTTTCGATAATCAGGGCAGACAATATGATAAGGATGGAAACTTGCGCGACTGGTGGACGAAAGATGATGCCAAAGCATTCCAGGACCATACTAACATGCTGGTGGATCAATACAATCATTATGAGGTTCTCGACTCCACTTTCGTCAATGGTAAGCTGACACTGGGGGAGAACATAGCCGATCTTGGTGGCGCCACAGTGGCTTATAACGCCTACTTGTTATCCCTTCAGGGCAAAGAAACACCCAAACCTATCGATGGATTCACTGATTTTCAGCGTTTCTTTCTGTCGTATGCACAGATCTGGAGAACCAATATGCGTGATAAGGAATTAAGAAAAAGAGTCAAGACTGACGAGCATTCACCTGCAAAAATCAGGATAAATGGCGTAGTTTATAATATGCCGGAATTTTATGAAGCGTTCCCGGATATCAAACCTGGAGACAAATTATACAGAACTCCTGATCAACGTCCGGTTATTTGGTAAATATTTACGGATAGGATTTTTTTAGTCCGTTATGTTCCTCATATCGCTTTTTTACTTCTGAGGGTACTCCAAAAGAATACCTTTAAGATTTACTGCCATATATGTGTTTCAAATTTAAAAGACTGCAGCATAAAAAGGGAGATAATTTTCATCATCTCCTGT
>DCFT01000146.1:0-511 GCA_002319885.1 Bacteroidales bacterium UBA1797 | reverse complement strand
TCCTGTATTTTGGCTCCCCAGGTAATCCCGATTTCTCGGGAGAACTTACGACCCACGGATTAATCCCGAGTCCTCGGGATTGCTCTAACCAACTATTTACTTTTCAATATATTATTTATAAGACTGGAGAAGAAGGCCGCATTATCTTTTTGTTCAATGAGTTTCTCGAGGAAGATCCTGCTTTTTTGTTTTTTTATAAATCTTTCGACTAACAAACCCTCTCCTCTGGACTCGGAACATTGAAATGACACTTTTAGTTCCCAGGGTATATGTTTTGCACTATATTTATTAAATACCAAAGGATTATTATGTTCTTCCAATCGTCTGTTAACATCAGAAGTCAGGCCGACATAATACTTGTCAGATCTGGTGCTATATAGAATATATATGTAAAACAATGCAGCATAAAAAAGGAGATAATTTTCATCATCTCCTGTATTTTGGCTCCCCAGGTAAGACTCGAACTTACGACCCACGGATTAACAGTCCGTTGCTCTAACCAACTGAGCTA
>DCFT01000043.1:10027-20555 GCA_002319885.1 Bacteroidales bacterium UBA1797 | reverse complement strand
CTTCTTTTTTGCACCCGTAGAATATCAGTGAAAAAGCTGCCACAAAAAATATAAAGAGTGTAAACGGGTTCTTCATTCAATTGATAGTGCTTAGTACCAACTATAGCTTAACAATATCCGACAGGAATTTTTCTGTCTCTCTTTCAACACTCTGCCAGTCTTTTGACCTGATATATGAAGCAATAACATGTGCTCCGGCATCCGGAAAGGCTACTTTTTGTTTTAATACCGATGGAGTTCCCAGCTCATCAAACATTTTTAGCATGGCCGGTACTGAAACTGTATTGTCCTGTTCTTTTTCATTTTTGAAATAATAGCCAAGGAAAACCGGGCAATTTATTTTAGCGAAGATTTCAGGCTTCATCGTATTTGAGATCAGGCTCTGAAGAGCTACAAGGGCTTCAATACGATAATCAAGTTGCCAGTAATTTGAATGGTTTTGACTTTCTGATTCAAACTTTTTCACTGGTCCTCCTGACATAAGCCGCGCAATCTGCAATCCCCAGGGTCTATCAAGTATTATGGCAGTTCCGTTATATAGCTTCACACATGGAGAATAGAGAATTATTGATTTTATTTCGGGATGCCGCGAACCCAGATAAAGGGCCAGAGTCCCTCCGGCTGAGGTACCTATTACAACAATTTCATCACCAAGTTCTTTGACAACAGACAGAGCATTTTCAGCTGAAGCTTCATATGATCCTGCCGTTAGATTAATCATTGAACTGTCGCCTCTGTCGATACCATGTTCCGCCAATCGTGCAAGGTAGAGATTGGCAGAATATTTTTTTGCCAGATCTTTATGTACAGGGTCGCCCTCAGCCTGACTGGCAGAAAATCCGTGGAGATAAAGGAATGCAACCTTCGTCTTTTCTTTTTTCGAGGAATCAGCCCATACTATTCTTGCCTGATTATCAGGTTTGAGTCCCTTTATGGCTCTTTCATTTCTGTTAATGTTATTTTCCAGTTCGGTAAGTGATGCCGGGAGATTAGCCTCATGAATAGTAAAGTCAGGCTTTGACGGCCTGGGTCCCACAGAATAAACTATAACAAGGACCAGGATAATACCTGAAACCCATTTCCAAAATGTTTTCATTATGACGTTTTAACCTTCAATAAATTTATTAAAGTAAGAATTACAAAGCAAATTTAATTCAATCGTTGATTATCAATGAAATATTTTACAAAATAGAACTATCACTTATGTGATTAAGCAGATTTTTATTTTTTATTTGTCTTGTCTTGCTTTTTAAGCGATTCTATACGTTTCGTTATTGATTCCTGATACTCTGTTTCGTGTTTATCTTTAGAGTTTTTTGTCCTGCTGAGATATAATTCATAATAATGTATGGCTTTGGCAGACTCATTTAATTTTTCGTCATAGAGATTTGCAATTATCATATATACGCTATTATCTGATCTGAATTCCTGGCTTTTTCTATATGCATTTATAGCCTCGGTATACTGATTGCCAGATTTTAAGGCTTCTCCCAGTAAAATATAGTTTAATCCTAACTCGTTTACCTCGGGGCTGAGCATTTTTACACAGCGATTATAATAATAAATACTTTTCTTTATTTCCTTCAGACTGCGGTAATTCAAAGCCAGGTTGTGCACAGTCTCATAATCGGAAGAATCTTTTTGATATGCTTTCTGCAGTAATGTAACTGCTTCTTCAGGCTTACTGTTAAAAGCAAAACTTATTCCGGCTCTCTTCAGGTTAAGAACTGAAGAATCTCCTGAACTCAAAACCTTTAAATAGTCAACCAGAGCTTTTTTATAATTGAGAACAGTATAATTAATGGCAGCTCGTCGTGCATAAAGATCAATATCTGCCGGATCAATCTCTATCCCTTTTGTTAATAGCTTAACGGCTGTATCGGCGCCTAATTTACCGGCATAAAGGTACGCCAGATTTTTAATTGCATTTATGTCCTTTGAATTGATTTCCAATGACTTGTTAAACAGATCAATTGCCTTCTCAGAATCTCCTTTTTTCAACAAGGCATAACCAATTTTATCAGTCAGTAAATAATTAAAGTAATCCTTTTTATAGAACCGGTAGTAAATTTTTATCGATTCTTCATAATTCTCCTCCTGCATATAGATGCTTGTAAGGTAGTAGGCATAAGGCCAGTTTGTAGAATCGGAAGCGCAAAGTCTCTCGAGAATTTCTTTTGACTGCTCTGTCTTTCCCTTGTTAAAATAACTTTTGGCAAGTGTAAAATTGTAGGTGTTGTTATCGGGTGACAAAGTGGCAGCTTTAAGAAAACACTCAAGCGATTTATCGTCCGACAAAATATTCTGGTAGGCAGTTCCAAGTTTGTAATAAACTTCAGGATTAATTGTATCCTTCTCAAGAATCATGGTGCAGGTGTCAATTACCCTGTTGAACTCACCCCTGATAAGCATCATGTCAATCTTCGAATAATCGGGTTTTTCCAGGGACTGACCCTGGAGAGAACTAATAAACATCGGAATAAGAAATAGTATGATAATTCTTTTCATGGCATAAATTTTTTAATTAAGGCCAACTCTGTTATACTGAACAATGAATTACAATATAATCATAAATGTATAACGAATAAATTAGTTATGCAACATGTTATTTAAGAATCTGACCATCTGCTTCAAGCCTGCTTTTTATTTTGTCGTAGGGAAGATCATATATGCTTTTCCTGCTATCAATAGCCAATGATGCAATAGTACCTGCACTCTGGCCCAGGATCATAAATACCGGTTCCATCCTTATTGAGCCAAATGCAATGTGAGAGGCTGATACACATACTGTTACAATAAGATTAGTACAGTCCTCATGTTCAGGTAATATTGAACCGAGATCAATCTGATAAGGTTTTTCAGGAGTAACGCCTATATCACCCTCGTTCTGCACAAATCCTTCAGGAGTAACATATCTCTGGACGTTGTGAGAATCCATTGTATATGAACCCATTCCGATTGAATGTGGAACTTCTCTTTTGCCTAAAACATCATTCTCTGTCATTGTGTATTCACCTGCCATCCTTCTGGATTCACGTATATAAATGTTATAAGGCCAGTTCCCGTTATCTTTGAACTCATCCTTAGCCAGACCCCACTGATTCATTTTTTCTCTGATATCTGCAGGTATCCGCCTGTCAGTAGCAATAAAATAAAGCAAACCCTTCTGATAGTTCTGGTGCTCCTTTAAAATCTCCTTTCTCCTTTCATAAGAAGCGTCAGGATAATCCCAGTTCATGCCAATGTTATCAAAACCAAATGGTCCATGATTATTTACGTCAGTCTTGAGGTTTGGTATCGGGTCGTATTTATTGAAGAACTCATTCCATCCCGATTGTGCTAACCTTGCCAGCAACTCGTATTGTGTGCTGTCGTAGCCATCAGGTTTTGATATAGCAATCCTGTTTTCGGGAACTTTTGTCATGCATAACCTGAAACAATAAGCCTGAATTTTACGGTCAGCACTGCCATTTTCTCCCGGATCTTTTTCCGAAATACGCGGCAGAAGTCCGCTTGAAGGATTTCCCGGAATTTTATAAGGATCAATATTAGTCTTAAAATAATGATCATGATGATGAACATCTTTCTGAACTCCGTTAAACTGCTCGTTATAAGTATTTGAAGCTTCACGACCGACATTATATTTCACTCCGGCTAATGCCATAAGATCTCCTTCATATGTGGCATCAATAAAAATTTTCCCCGTAAATGTTTTTCCACTCAAGGTTTTAAATGAAATGATATTGCCGTTTTTCTTTACTAAACCATTTTTCCTGTCTAACCATTCATCTCTTAGTACTTTGACATTAGCTTGTCCGATCAACTTTTCAAATGCTTCCTCAGCAGCATGAGGTTCAAAAATCCACATCGTACGGTTTTCTCCGTCAATAGCAGGGTTCCCCTGACCCACATTTCCATATTCTGATTGTTTTTGCCATTTCCACGATTCTGGGTCATGATAGTGCTGGTATATAAGCTGGTAAAACTCCCTGGCAAGTCCGCCTATTACAGATTTGTTCCCGGTATCAGTAAAGCCCAGCCCTGAGGATGATAGCCCTCCAAGATGTTTGTCGGGGGAAACCATAATTACGGAATTTCCCATTCCTGACACTTGCACAGCGGCTGTAACAGCAGAAGATGTTCCGCCATAAATTATCACATCAGCTTTGTAGACTGAATTATTTTGACGTGAAGCGCATTGTGGGATTAACACAAGCACCAGTAATAGGATTAATAATTGTTTCATTAAATCATACTATTTAAGTAATACCTACTTTGCTGCGAAGTGGCAATTTATAATCATAATCGATATTTGTCTTCGCAACAGGTGAAATAAATTTTTTCGCATTATTTCAAATCGTTTTTATTTTATATGAGTATCAGGAATGATGAATACTAATTTACAAATCGCTTGAAAATCAATTTATTTACCCCAGCCCAAGGGGAGTAAATTGATTTTCTTCGCTCCCCTTGGGGTTGGGGTAAACGAAGAAAATCAATGGGTTTTTATGTGTGATTACCGATACTTATATTATTTTATAAAAGTGAAATCAAATTTAGAAATGAATATCATATAAAGTTATTCAATCTGAATCAAATATCAGCTGATTTAATTTTGAACTCAACTATTATAAGCAACTTTTATAACCACAAAGCAAACTAATCTGCCTGCCGTGTATTTCTTCACAATTCATATAACAAATTCCAACCAGTTTATAATTGCTAAATTTGCATCAGTTTGTTGTTCAATTAAATCCATTTATTTTCGTACCACATTTCATTTTGACTAATTTTTCTAAAAAAATTCAATTACTAGTAGGAGATTCCTCATTCATCCCGCTCTGGCGGGATTCATTCCGAGGCGAAGCCGAGGAATCTCCTTCACCCCTTGAAGTATAAAAATCCAGCATTTTTGTTACCACAATTCTGAAGTATAACACTGCCGCCTGCCTGCCGGAAGGCAGGGTAGGTAGGGAAGGCACGAAGGGCACCAAGTTAAAACAGTATAATTAAAATCTTAGTGTTCTTTGAGTTCCCCTTTGTGCTCTCCCGACGCTTCAGTCGGGATCTTCGCTTTGCTGCGATTTGTGGTTAAGGGATTTTATCTCTTTTTCGGGAACCAGGGTAGAAAAGCACTGGTTTTCTCAATATAATCTCTATACTGCGGTTTTTGTTCTTTCAGACTTTTTTCAAGAAGGGCAACACCTGAAACTTTGATGATCAATGCCGTCATCAGAATCGACCCAAGAATTGGGAGCCAGCTCCCGGCTGCCAGGCATATAAATCCGAAGCCCCACCATACTGCCGAATCCCCAAAATAATTTGGGTGACGTGTATAACGCCAGAATCCTTTGTCAAGTACTTTCCCCTTGTTTGCAGGATCTGCCTTGAACCTGGCGAGTTGATAATCTCCTCCTGTTTCAAAACTTATTCCGATAATCCAGAAAATTATTCCAATGAAGTCAAATACATTTAAGCTGTCAATTTTGCAAGTGTACTGTGCTCCCAGAAGAGGGGCTGAGATTATCCACATGAGTACACCCTGAAGAAGAAATGTCTGGAAATAGCTTATCCACCAATAGTTTTTTACGCCGTATTTCTTCCTGAATTCCCTGTACCGGAAATCCTCACCTTTTCCGGTATTGCGCCAGGTGAGATATGCGAAAAGCCGAAAACCCCATATTGCCACTAGCCCAAAGAGAACTAGCTTTCTTGTGCATAATCCGTCTGTTTTAAGGAAATAGTATAATGCAGAAGCCACAAATCCTGGTCCCCAGAAAAGATCTACTATACTGACATTCTTAAGGATTATACTAAGAATCCAGAGCACCGACATCAAAATAATAATCAGCCCAAGAGCCTGTATCCAGATATGAAAAAAGCTCATAACATTGTCATTCAGTCAAAAGAGCAACAGCAGCTGCACCTATCCCGGCATTTGCGCCAATTATGGGCGAGATATTAACGACAGAAGCAGGTTCTTTCCCGCATAATTTTTGCATTTTTTCGGTGAACCAGTCTGCTCCTTCAATATTGTTTGCATGAAGAACGATATAGTTCCATATTCTGTTTTTCCTGTTCAGCTCAGCGATGTACTTCATTACCTTTTCCATATTGGCTTTCTGATTGAAAGCTTTATCAAATACAATAGCTTTACCGGTGGAATCAATTGAAACAATGGGATTAATATTAAGTATTCTTGCAATTAAGCCCTTGACGGCAGAAAGACGACCACCCCGGATAAGATATTTAATATCTTTTACACTAACGAAAATGCGAAGATCATTTGTCCACTTTTCGGTCATTTTAACAAGCTGTTCGTGTGAATAGCCTGCCTCAATAGCTTTTGCGGTCCTTAGTACCAGCAACCCCAGTGCCCCTGACAAATTCCTGGAGTTAATCACTGATATTGGCTTGCCGAATTCTTTGCTTATTGACTGTGCGGCTTTCTGACTGCTGTTAAAGGTTCCACTAAGCTTATCGCTGAGGTGGATAGCTATTATGGAATCATAGTGAGAAGCCAGGTGTGAATACAGGTTTGTAAACGACTTTTCATTAACCTGCGACGATTTGGGGTAATCAGTATTTTCCTTCAGGAGAGTATAGAACTGATCAGGCTTGATGGTGACCTTGTCGAGATAATGATTTTCCCCGAAATGGATATTAATCGGCAGCATGTTAATCTGATAATTATCAATTAATTCCTGTGCAAGGTCGCAGGTAGAGTCAGTCACCAGGGCAATCTTCCATTTTCTATTATAGACAACCTCACTCTGGCGGACCATGTCGTCGGCTTTCTGGAAGGCCAGAGTACCTGTGTTTCTGAGTTCATTAAAAAGACCGGAGGGATTATTTGTATGCAGGTGCAAACGCCTCATCTTGTCAGAACCTGCAATAACTATTGAGTTCCCATATCTATTGAGAAGCGTTAACAGTGATTTATTGTCTGCTGAAGAGTTTTTTACAAGAGCTTCGGTGCAGTATCTGAAATCAACTTTCTCCGGGATGGGTTCCTCTATTTTTTCAAATAAAGCTGTTTCGGCTTTAACCTGGATCAGATCTTTGAGATTACGGTTTGTAATAAAATCGATAATGCCTTCAACAAAAAAGACAAAACCACGGGCGCCCGCATCGACAACATTTGCTTTGGTAAGAACAGCCAGTTTCGAAGTTGTGGCTTTCAATGACCTGTTCAAAACTTCAACCGACCCTATAAAAAGCTGGTTGAAATCTGTAATAATATTTCTGTTGTCGTAGATATAATTTGCCCAGTCTTTTATCACGGTAATCATAGTTCCCTCAACGGGATTGGCTACCGCCTCATAGATGTAACGCACAGAATTTTTGATGCTTTCGGCAAACTGTTTGATTGTGATAGTTTTAAAATTGCCTGTTTCAGTGCTCATTCCATAAAGGAACTGTGCAAAAATGATTCCTGAATTTCCACGTGCATTAACCAGGGTGGTTTCTGCTATCATGTCAGCTGTAATTTTATATGACCGATGGGGGCGAAGAGAATCAACAACTGCCCTTATAGTTGATGCAAGATTGGTTCCTGTATCACCGTCGTTAACCGGGAAAACATTTATTTTATTAAGTTCTACCTGATGTTCGATAACTTTTCTGGCTCCTGCAATAAAAGTATAATAGAGCCGTCGGCCATCCATTTCATTTACCGGTACAAGTGTCTCAAGAGTCATATATTGATAATATTACTATCGAAGCACAAAGGTAGTGATAAAAATGTTCTTTCTAACCTTAACACAATTTATGAAGGAAACAATACAGTATTGATAGTGTTCCGGATTATCAGGAATATTGGTTGCTAAAATAAAGATTGACAGGAAGGATATTCCTTCATCTCATGTAATCGCAAGAATTTACCTGTCATTTCTGCCTTTCGAAATTCATTATTATTTTATATAGTCTTTGCCTGGTTTCATCAGTTGTCGGATTGAGCTCTTCAGTGGTGAAATTACCATTCTTAAAATCGATCCTTTCAAAAACCATCAGGTACAAATCAAATATTATCTCAAGACTCAATTGATATCTTGGTTCCAGAAGGGGTTTGATTTCTTTGATTATATCATACGTCCTGAGCCTATAATCATCAGCCAGCAAGTAGTAATGTTTTATAAGCTGCCGGAAATTGTCATTCACCGGTTTGCCGTCTGCAAATTCGCGGAGCATTTTCCTGTTGAGATTGTATTTAATAATAAGATCATCAGCAAAATAACTGAGGTTGTTTAACTGATCCTTCTGAAAATCGCGGATTATATGAACGAGATAACTGAAAATGGCACAGGGGGTGGCGGCCCATTTTACATCAAACAGGGGGATATCATATCTGCCATCTATTTCCCTTAGACCGTTTAAATGGACAAATATAGAAGCCGGGGCAACCGATGCCCCTCCTGCATAATCAAAAAATGCATCAATTGTCGGGAATCCGTCATTGTTAATGTCGTATATCATCGATTTCGCGAATACCTCCATCGGCCAGAGCGGAATCCTGAATCGCTCAACTATTTCTCTTAGTTCCTGCTGAAGAGCATTGCACTCCTTTGAAACTATAATCATCTTGAGCCATTCCTCTACATCTGCTACAAATTCTTTTCTTTTTTCCGGTTCAATAAGCTTGTTTTTTGCTTTATAGTTATCAATAAGATCGTCGATAGCACGCATGAATTTGTAACAGATCCTGGCAGCGCAGAATCTGTCATTATCCCAGAAATTGGCTGCTATAAGAATATTGGGATGATCCTTGATCTTCTGGAAGTCAATGGAGTCGAATATTTCTAAAAACAGGTCTTTTTGTGAAGTCGTTGATTCCATTCTGCTGTTGTCAATGATTTTGGTTACTCAGAATTCTTTCAGCAGTAAGTTTAGCTGAAAGCAGAATATTTGGTATTCCATTTCCCGGATGTGTACTGCCTCCTACGAAGAAAAGATTTTTATAATGACTATGCTGATTATGAGGTCTGAAGTAGCCCATCTGCATAAGATTATGTGCCAGACTTCCGAAAACAGAACCCCGTGATATATTGCAGGCACTCTCCCAGTTCTCAGGTGTATAACAGATTTCAAATTTTATATGTTCTTCGATGTCTTCCAGTCCAAGCTGTTTAAGTCTTTGAATTACAGCGATGCGTGTCTTCTTCTTAAGATCATTCCAGTCCTGACTTTTCCTTTTATCAATGTGACCGGCTCCAACAATAATAGATAATGTGTCGTGGTTGAGGGGAGCAGCTGAAGGATCTGTTCTTACAGGTGCGTGTACATAGAAGCTTGGCTGGTCACTGATAGATTTGTCCGTGAAAATACTTTCAAGCCCTTCTTTAAATCCGTCAGACAGAAAAACACTATGATGCCCAAGCAAAGGATAGACTTTATTGAGGCCCCAGTGGAAACAGATTGCAGAACAGGAATATTTCTTCCTGTCGAGCCTTCGGGATTTACCCCTGTCAGGCAATAATTTACGATAGACATAAGGCAGATCGGCATTTGCTATAATAATATCAGCCTTTGTTTCAGATCCGTCGCTGAAGATTACGCTCTCTGCTTTTTTCCCGGAAACACTGATTTTTACTGCAGGCATATTATAATGAAAGCTGACTCCCGAAGAAATAGCTTCCGATAATAAATTCTCAACTATTTTGTACATCCCGCCTATAGGGAAAAATGATCCTTCGGTGAGTTCGGCTGCCGGAACCATGGAGAACAGTGCCGGCGAATCAAAGGGACTCTGACCTACATAGATGTTCTGAAATGTGTATGCCATCCTCAGATGAGTATTTTTGAAGAACTTTTTAGCGTACTTCCAGTTTGAAATATAGGTCTTTAGTTTTATCAGCATGCCTATATTTCTAAAATTGGCAAACTGGAAGATATTTTCAAAATTGCGACCAATAAGCTTCTTCGTCCCTATCTGGTAAATCTCATAACCGTCAGTTACATACTTTTGTGATTTTGCAAAACTTCCCGGCTCGATCTTTTCAAGCTGGGTCTTCATTTTTTCAGTATCTGTGGTAAAAGTTATAACATCATTATTTTCGAAATAGATTTTGTACAGGTTCTCAAGAGATTTGATTTCATTTTTCTCAAAAAGTGGAATTCCCAGTGATCCAAAGATTTCCCGGTAGGTATCGGGCATCATCAGCATGGTAGCGCCCAGGTCGAACCGGTGGCCATCACGCATCAGTTGTCCGCATCTTCCTCCCGGCGAAGAATTTTTTTCGAAAACAGACACGTCATACCCATTCTTTGACAGATATACCGCTGTAGCAATACCACCGATTCCTGCTCCGATAATCACTGCTGATTTTTTCTCAGCCATATCTCCCGATTCTTATTTATTTTTCAAAAGTTGAATAAAAGACTTGAAAAAATTTGTATTGTCCCATTTTTCTGGACGAAATTAATATTTTCCTTTTCATTAATAAAATCCTTTTAACCACAAATCGCAGCAAAGCGAAGATCCCGACTGAAGCGTCGCGAGGGCACAAAGTAAATTCACAAACCTGCCTGC
>DCFT01000043.1:3843-9707 GCA_002319885.1 Bacteroidales bacterium UBA1797 | reverse complement strand
ATGAGCATTTTGGCCGACTTTGTGTACTTTGAGGTTTAGAATTTTTATTGAGACAGTCTCCTTAACTTTGGGTCCCTTTGTGGTTAGTTGATTTTATACTTTTTACAGCCAACTAAATTGGTAATATTTTACTGAATTTACCTCTTTGCAGGGAAGGGAGGTTATTTTATTATTCAATAAGTTGGTTTTAGTGTAATCTTTTTATCTCCGGAGACTTCAAAAAGCCATTTCTCAAATGGGGGAGGACCAAATTTCCCGGTTACATTATTTGAGAACCCGTACCCTTCAGTTGGTTTACCAAACAGGTTTGTGTCCATTTTACCATTCATGTTTTCGTCATGATAATACCTTATGGCATATTTCCCTGCAGCAAGGTTTTCTATTGATATAAGGCATTTGTTTTCTTTAACCGGAATCATTTCCTCTTTTATAACCTTTTGGGTAGAATCAAATAACTGCAACATAAGATTCCCCTTATTACTCCGGATCGGCGAAATTTCAATATCAAGCGTGTATTGCGAATAAGAAACTTTTGAAATACTGAGAAGAAATATAATTAAGAGAATTAACCTGTTCATTAACTGGCATATTTTTAGAATGAAAGATATTTTAAAAAAAGAGTAGACACTGTCTAATAACTTGAAATCCATTAACCACAAAGGTCACAAAGGAATAACACAAAGAACACAAAAAGTTGAATGATTGGGTTTTATCTTTGTGAACTCAGTGCCTACTTTGTGCATCTTTGTGGTAAAACATAATTCATTGAACCACAAAGGTCACAAAGGAATAACACAAAGAACACAAAAAGTTGAATGATTGGTTTTTATCTTTGTGAACTCAGTGCCTTTTTCAACCACCGAAGCTTTAGCGAAGGTGGTCTTTGTGTACTCCCAACGCTTGGTTGGGATCTTCGCTTTGCTTCGATTTGTGGTTAAACAGGCCTTTTTCAACAGCTCCGAACCGGGACGTTAAATGCAAAATATATAATGAGACGTTGCACGAAACGTATATAATGAGACGTTGCGTGCAACGTATATAATGAGACGTTGCGTGCAATGTATATAATGAGACGTTGCGTGCAACGTCTCTACAATTATCATGGTATAAAATAACCGGCCGTGAAAACCATCGCAAAAATTCGTATTATTTTTTCAGCAGATCCCTGATTTCTGTAAGGAGAATTTCTTCTTTTGTAGGAACCGGAGGGGCTGGAGGTGCAGCAGGAGCAGCTTCGTCTTTCTTCCTTGCAAGAACTATTGCTTTAATCACAAGGAATACTGAAAAACCTACGATAAGAAAATCGAAACAAGCCTGCAAAAAGTTGCCATAATTCCATGTAACAGCGGGATGCGACTCATAAGCAGCTTTCATAACTACTTTAAGATCCGTAAAATTTACACCGCCGATAAGCAGTCCCAGGGGTGGCATAATAATATCGCTGACCATGGAAGAAACAATTTTACCAAAGGCAGCGCCAATGATAATACCAACTGCTAAATCAACAACATTGCCTTTCAAAGCAAAGGCTTTAAATTCATCTACTAGTTTCATAATAACAGGTTTAAGTTATTGATTATTTAAAATTATAAGAAAATCCAACTCCAAGTATTTCTTTAAACTGAATAAGTGATCCTATTGATTCGCCAGTCTCAATTACTCCGTTTCCGTTTCTGTCAAAAGGTATCTTGATTTTGTCGTCATAAACAAGCTGGGTGTTAATATTGGCGGAAAGAAATTTATTCACTTTAAATGATAATAAGGTTTCCCAGTTTACAACAATATTTTGCGGGTTGTCAGTATAATTTGAAAACAAATCAACTTTTGTAGTAAAAGTAACATTTTTAAGAAAATCAAGTTTAAAATCATTCCTGGTATAAATTGCTCTTAAATATCCACCGAATTCGCTCAATGATTTCTGCCCCGGTTTAACTCCAAATGCTCCCGCATCAGAAAGTTGTTTATCATTCACAATAGTTAGTTTTCCTGTCAGTGGAGCGATAAAGGCACTGAAATGGGCTGAAGGTTTATAGTCAAGCCCAAGTGCCACTAAAAGATATGCAGGGGAAAACAGATCAGATATTTTTTCTTTGTTATTATCAGAATATATGTATCCCGGAGCCATCTGGGTTTTAAAGTTGAACAAAGCGGCATAGTAGAAGTTTTTAAATGCTTCATACCCGTATTTTGATAAAAAATCAAATTTATCATCAGTTTTTCTATAGCCAGTGTTACCCTGTTTAAGTAAACCATAACCAAGATCAAGTGAATTAACCCATTCGGTTTTATTCCTTTTATAATTGGCAAACGTACTCAGGAGACCGTTTACGGCAAAGGAATTCTGACCTCCGGCTGCCCAGTTGGTAAGAGATGTCTGGGCAAGATTGATATCAATTACGCCTCCAATTTTCCACCCCTGTGTACTATCGGCAGACTGCGTTCGTAAAGACTTTTCAGCATCTGTAACCTGTCCTGAAGCTAAAATGCTGAAACCTGTAAACAGCAATATTATTGCAAAGAATTTTCTTCTCATTATTATTTAGTTTTAAGTTAGTATAATTTTAATTCAATCAGTCAATTCTGTTAAAATATGATTGTTTTGTGGGTCTAAAGTGAAACATCTTTTTTTCAAAACTAATTAAAATCGGGAATAATAAAAATAACCTCATTTTCATATTTGATGCTCTCCATTAGATTTTGGCTCGTTTAACACTCCTTCAAACTATTTGTAGGTCTTACCCTGATCACAGCATTTGACTAATTATCGGGGCATGTTCTGATGTTTAAGCTTGTGTATTTTCAACTATCATTTATTAAAACATTTTTCAGATTAAAATGTTTAATATTATTGATAATTGATTTTCCCGCAAGCAGCATATATTAATATTGAAATATTATAAATTCAGAAGCCATTGTATTGGCTTTCTGTATGAATATTTTATTTATTTCAGGATTTGATTTTTCAATTAATTACTTTCACCTTTACCGGGAATTGTATCTAAACTTCTAAATTACACGATAAGAAAACAATAATAACTGTATAAACATTTCAGACTATGGACAGGAAAGAAAAGTTTGCATCGGATATTAACAAAGGTTATGCTTGTGAAGGTGATAATATAGTCCTTGGCGGTGCCATGCTCGATGGTCAACCTGTTCCGGGGGCACAGGTGAAAATTGCCCTGAAAACAATCAACAGGCATGGCCTGATAGCAGGGGCTACCGGAACCGGTAAAACAAAAACATTACAGGTGATCTCCGAGCAATTATCAGAAAAGGGAATTCCTGTACTTCTGATGGATGTTAAAGGTGATTTAAGTGGTATCGCAAAACCAGGCGAGGAAAAAGCTTTCATTACCGAGAGACATGCTAAAATAAATCTTCCATATTCACCAAAAGGATTTCCTGTAGAGCTGATGTCTCTTTCACAACAGGATGGTGTTCGTTTACGGGCTACTGTATCGGAGTTTGGACCAGTTTTGTTTTCACGTATTCTCGACCTTAACGATACACAGGAAGGAGTACTTGCAGTGATTTTTAAATATTGCGATGATAACCAGCTTGCTTTGCTTGACCTTAAAGATCTGAAAAAAGTTATACAATTTGTTACTGAGGAAGGAAAGGCAGAAATTGAAAAGAACTATGGTAAGATCTCAACAGCCACAACCGGAATAATAATGAGAAAGCTTCTTGAACTCGAACAACAGGGAGCTGACCTGTTTTTTGGTGAACTTTCATTCGACATAAGAGATCTTCTGAGAGTTGATAAAAACGGTAATGGCTATATCAGTATTATTCGTCTTACTGACATACAGGATAAGCCAAAGCTCTTCTCCACTTTTATGCTTTCTCTTCTTGCTGAGATTTATAGCCAGATGCCTGAAAAAGGTGATGTGGCGAAACCAGAACTGGTCATATTTATAGATGAAGCCCATCTCATTTTTAATGAAGCCAGTAAAGCACTGCTGGCACAGATTGAGAATATAGTAAAACTCATACGGTCGAAGGGAATCGGGATCTTCTTTGTTACTCAGAACCCGATGGATGTGCCCGACGGTGTATTGGCTCAACTGGGACTTAAAGTTCAACATGCGTTAAGAGCTTTTACAGCCGTTGACCGTAAAGCAATTAAGCTTTCTGCTGAAAACTATCCAATTTCAGAATATTATAAAACCGACGACGCAATAACAAGCCTGGGTATAGGAGAGGCGCTCATAACTGCTCTGAATGAGAAAGGTATCCCAACGCCGCTTGCTGCTACAATGCTTCGCGCACCCGAGAGCAGAATGGATATTCTGACTTCGGCTGAAATAAGTTCGATCAACAGTTCCTCTGATCTGGTACGGAAATACGGCCAGGTTATCGACCGTGAAAGCGCGTACGAGATCCTGAGCAGGAAAACATCAGGAATGCAAAAAGAATCAAATGAAGAAACTCCAAGGCAAGACTGGGGGACCGGTGGAAGGGGAGAAAGTGAGATGCCTTCGACAAGAAATCCTGCTCATACTACTTACGGAAGAAATGTTAAGACACCACAGGACGAAATAGTCAAAGTGCTTACAAGCGCCACATTTATAAGAGGTGTGTTTGGCATACTAAAAAAGGTAATGAGATAGTCTCTATCGCTTGACTTTTACGCTGTCAACAAGATAAGGTGAATCACCACGCCAGAAAAGAGCTGCATTTTTCTGTCTGTAATGTACAATAACAGGTTGTCCCTGGAGAGTATCGAATTGTCTTACAAGGGATTTGTTAGTAACAGTGAAAAGAAATTTTTCTGACGCAAGAGCTATATCCCTGTTACTCGCAACACTGCTTAATATTATTTCTCCTTCATAGGTTTTAAAAATAGCACCTTTGTGAGAAAATTTCTGCAATAATCCCGCACGATAGCCTTCACTATAGGTGTAGAAATATTTCCAGTAAATAAAGCTGATTACGAATAATACAATCAGGAACAATAACCATTTCAAAACTTTTTTTGTTTTGCTGACAACACCTGACCAAAAAGATGGTTTTGGTGATGAAGATAATGTGTCCATATTGTGATATTTTAGGTTTTAATTTTTGCAAGAGCAACGATGTCCTTCACTTCCAGCACAGATTTTTCGTATCCAAAAATCACAGAATTTATCATGGCGATACCGACCTCTTTTAAAGTTGAGATGAAATTTGGAAATAAAGCCCTTAGCGGGGGATATAAGATACTGTATATTGCGTAATATCCATGTATGTTTTTCGCTGCTTTTTCAGGTAACATAAACCCCGGGCGAAAAGCATAAACCTTTTTGAACGGAAGTTTCATCAGGTCATTTTCAGTTTTTCCTTTAACCCTTGCCCAGTTTATCCTGCCATTCTCAGTACTGTCGGTACCGGCACCAGAAACATAGCAGAATGTCATCCCCGGATTTTGCCGGGATAGAATTTCAGCTACTTGCAGAGTAAGAGTATATGTTAAAGAGTAATATTTTTCTTCCTTCATGCCAACTGAAGATACTCCAAGACAGAAAAAGCATGCATTATAGCCATTTAACTGTGTTGCAACAGGAGAGAGGTCAAAAAAATCTGTATGGAGGATCTCAGTTAATTTAGGATGAGTGACTCCGCAAGGCCTCCTGTTTATAACAAGTACTTTATCCACATCAGGATGAAGAAGACACTCCATAAGAACACCTTCACCAACCATGCCGGTTGCCCCGGTAATTATTGCATTTATTTTCATGCAGAAATATTATTAGACTTTAATATTTTTTAAACAAACCAAAAGATACAGTTTTTTTTCTTTTTAAGACTGATAACACAGCTTTAATGATTATTCCCTTCTCTAATTTATGAATCTCTCCAGGATTTTTTTAACCACAAAG
>DCFT01000043.1:0-3569 GCA_002319885.1 Bacteroidales bacterium UBA1797 | reverse complement strand
CACAAAACTAAAATCAAAAAATTCATCTCTTTCCGCTCTTTAAGGTTAATGCATTTGTATTCTTCTTATCTTCAGCAATTGAAAATACAACATAAAACTTATTGAAAACAACAATAAATAAATCACAGACTCTGCTCGAATTTCTTCTTGAACAGTATCCTGATTCTCCCAGGACCAGGATAAAAAAACTATTGCAGAGCGGGAATATTAAAGTGAACAATAAACCAACAACCCTGAATTCATTTTCATTAAAACCCGGAGATGTCATTGAATTCAGTATGAAAATGGGTATAGCTACCAGGGCCCGGCTACCTTTTCCAGTCTTATATGAAGACAAGTCCTTAATTGTTATTGACAAACCCGCAGGAATTGCAACTTCAAGTATTGACGGCAGCGCAAATGTACAGTGGACCATGTCGGAATATCTGAAGAACATCAGTAAGGGGACTGTAAGGACATACGTTGTTCATCGTCTCGATAAAGAGGTCTCGGGAGTTTTGTTGCTGGCAAAATCTGAGATTGCAATGGATACAATAAAAGATGCCTGGGATGAAACAGAAAAGCACTATTTTGCATTAGTTGAGGGAAAGCCTGAAACTCCTGAAGGTACAATCAAAAGCTGGCTTATTGAGGACAATGCTATGAAGATGCATTCTGTAAAAGAAAGGCCTGATGGGAAACTTGCAATAACTCATTATAGAACAATCAGAAATATAGATAATTATGCCCTCCTTGACATTCGAACAGAGACCGGCCGTAAAAATCAGATCAGGGTGCATCTCTCTGATATCGGATGTCCTATTGTTGGAGATCGAAAATATGGAGCTTCTACTGATTTTATCCGGCGTGTAAGGCTTCATGCATGTTCCATCTCATTCCCTCATCCCCTGACAGGAAAATTGATTACTGTGGAATCGCCTTTGCCAAAAGGTTTCTTGTCGCTAAAGGCTGAGGATGAGCATTATAAATAAATATTTCATTCTGCTTTCCCTTCACCCGCAGTAAGGTAGGCCCTGAAAGAAGCATAATTTCCCAAAGGCTTAATTGTATCGGGAGCAACTGAGATAATTCTAAAGCGATCAGCAGGGATCTCTTTATCGTGGGTCAGGTAGTTCTTCATGAAATTGACCTGAAGAGTTTTTATCGAATCAAGTTTTGCTTCAAGAATTTCATTTCCAATATAATTTCTGCATAAGACTTTAATCTGAGGGCTTGTGGCCGAAGAAGCAGGTGAGGATTTGCTGAGGAGGTACTTTATCAAGGTGCTGTCCGGAATGTTTTTGGAACCCTGACCCGAGACTTTATTCTCATGTATGTAATTTTCTAATGTCATCTCATATGCAAGCGAATCAATAAGCTTCGGGTGGTTTGCACAGTAGTAAAAATCAATATCCAGGGCCGGCTTCTTATTAAGAATATCCGCCAATATGTCGACCGATTTAAGGTTTTTCTCATCAGGTGAAGGATCAGTAAGGTCGAGCCTTATTTCCCGCAAAGCAGACGGATCAACATTGTAAGAAGAGGACAACAGGTTAAAAGGTGAAACTGCGGCTTTGACAAACAGATTCCCTATAATCTTTAATATAATCCTTCCAAGATTTTTTACCTTAACTTCTTCACCTTTGGTTTCCACCGGAGCCTTAAGATCGATAATGCCATTCTTGTCAGATAAGATACCTATTGCCAGCCTAAGTGGTATATGATATTCAACTTTACCATTTGTTGATTTACCAAGTGTAAATTTTCTGAAATACAGACTATTATCACTTATAAGCGATTTAGGTCTTATCTTATTGTCCGTTTTAAAATTCATTATGCCACCTGTGACCGGGAAACCAAAATAATTTTTGAAATAGGCATCCACATCTTTCATCCTGAACTGTCCAATGGTTAATGCCAGATCCAGATCATTGAAGATGGCAGGATTAACAGTTGCATCCATTGCAAGCGTTCCTGTTCCATTCAGACCGGCAGTCATATTGAAAGTTAATTTTCCTCCTGTACCGCTTAACGGAGCACTCTCAACCTTTATATTATCAAGGGTATATTCGAATGGATATCGCAGAGTTTTATCGGAAAACAGAATTTTACCACCTGCGATGGATAGTTTTGAGAATGTATATGATCCCGAAACCGGCGCATTAGCGGTATCTGTTTTATGCTGAATTGAATCGGGTTGTGCTCCGGGTCCGGGTTTCATTAAAGTAAGCCAGTTATTTGTCGAATCGATCATCTCCACAAGAATAAATGGATCGGTAATGCTTATGCTATTCAGATTTACTATGTTTTTATCAGGCTGAAGGGAATTAATATCAACAGTCAGATCTTTAAATGATAGGATCGTCCTGTTCAGAGTGTCAGTCATACTAAAGTCATGAACATGGTTTATACCCTTCATGTTTAATTGCATAACGCTTCGCATATTACCTTTTATTCTTATATCATTTGACAGATACCCCTTGAAAGAGGAAATATGCAGATTGCTCTGAACGTATGGCTCTATTATTTTGAGATTAAGACTATCGAGCCTGAGATTTACCGAATATGTACTGTCAGCCTGGTTTAGTTCGAGACTTGAGTAGAGACCACCTCCGTCGACGAATCTGAAATTGACATCGAGGTTTGTTGAATCGGAGTTCCAGGTGAACCCGGGAATTAACAGATCGAGTTTGTCGAGAGCAATAGTATGATTAAGAGTAAGATCAGTATATTTTACATAGCCCCTGTTAATCTTTATATCATTGATAACATACTTCATTGGCTCTTTATGTATAGTATCTTTCACAACAGCAGCAGTATCAGCTTTGGTTAGATCAGAGAAATTGAACTTGTCAGAATTCTGGAGCACCTCAACAAAAGGGTCATCTACGGAAATATTTTTTACAAATATCTCGTTCCTGAAAAGAGGGAAATAGTCAAGGTTTACCTTAAGCAGATTAAAACTCAGAAATATTGTTTTAGAGTCAGATTCAAAAAGTTTTACTTCATGTATCCGGAATGTACCTGTGAAATAATTGATCCTTATCTTTTTTATTTCAAGTTTACGGCCAATGAGCTGGTTGCTGTGTTTGACCACATACCAGCAGGCAAACCGTGGAGCTGCAAAAAGAAGGATAGCAATAAAAAATAGAATTCCAAGAATTATTTTATACCGCTTTTTCAGGTGAAGTATTTTCATAAATAACACTTTTATACAATAAAGTTAAACAGAATTAATGAAAGCTATGTTCACCAATTTCAAAAAAGAAATGTCATTCCTTCCGGAATTCAGAATCTTCTCATATTGGTTTTGGTTTCTTTAAATTGATCCCTAATAAATTTCCTTAGGCGAGATCATGGCGGTTACAAAGGCTTTATATAAAGATCATAAAAGGCTTAAAAATTGGATTTTAATTTTGTATCTATTAAATGTTTTGTTTCATTTTAGGTTTAGAAAAGGGTTGATTTACGTTCTTCCGGAATATTCTTAAATATCCATAGATAACAGCAATCCTTTCATAAAGCAGAACTTCAGTAAATAACTTCAAACCACTATTAATATGATTTATCACTAGTGTCCACTAAAAAAT
>DCFT01000205.1 GCA_002319885.1 Bacteroidales bacterium UBA1797 | reverse complement strand
AGAATTTCCCCCCCTTCAGGGGGGGTAGGGGGGGCAATATTTGGCATATTGCGGAATTCTCTCTTTCAGGGGGAGCAGGGGGGGCAATCAAGGGCAGGGGGGGCAATCCAGGTCAGTGCGCGAAACATCAAGCCAGGGAGGCATATCTCCTAGAACAGTCCCGAGATCTTACCGTTTTCGTCTATATCAATCTTTTCTGCAGAAGGATTTGACGGCAGACCCGGCATACGCATTATTGTACCTGCAATAGGTACTATGAAGCCGGCCCCGGAAGAGAGTTCCACTTCCCTGATCTTGAAAGTAAATCCCCTGGGATAACCCTTCTTATGCTCATTGTCGGAAAGTGATTTCTGTGTCTTTGCGATGCATATAGCCAGATGACCCAGACCGAGATCTTCAATCTTTTTTAGTTGCTGTTTGGCAAGGATGGTATATTCAACATGATCTGCACCGTACATTCTGGTGGCAGTGGTCTCAATTTTCTTTTCAAATGACCAGTCGAGATCGTAAAGAGTTTTTAAACAATCGGGACAATTTTCTGTTGCTTTAACGATAAGACCTGCCAGCTCGATTGCTCCTTCGCCACCCTTCAGCCATCCTTCATTCAGGGCAACCGCAACATTCTGTGATTTACAATGTTCTTTTAGCAGATCTATTTCTTCTTCTGTGTCAGTATCAAATTTGTTTATTGAAATAACAGGATTAAAACCGTAACATCTTATGTTTTCAATATGCTTATCGAGGTTTTCAAAACCATTTCTGAGAGCATCCAGGTCTTCATCAATCAGTTCAGACAGTTTAAGACCTCCGTGGTACTTAAGGGCACGTATTGTTGCTACAATAACCACGGCATGTGTACTCAGATTACCAAACCTCGACTTGATATTAAAGAATTTTTCAGCCCCCAGTTCACTTGCGAAACCAGCTTCCGTTACTACATAATCACTAAACGTTAATCCCATTTTTGTTGCAATGATGGAATTTGTTCCCTGTGCTATGTTGGCAAACGGGCCTCCATGGATAATAGCAGGAGTACCTTCAAGAGTCTGTACCAGGTTTGGCTTTATTGCTTCTTTCAGCAGGGCAGTCATGGCTCCCTGTGCCTTAAGATCCCGTGCAAAGACAGGTTTCCCGGCGTAAGTATAACCTATAAAGATGTCTCCAAGCCTTTTTTTCAGATCGGTGAGATCGTTAGCGATACAAAGTATTGCCATCACTTCAGATGCCGCAGTAATATTAAATCCTGATTCGCGTGGAACTCCCTGGCTGGTGCCACCAAGTCCGATAATGATATTGCGCAGGGATCTTTCGTTCATATCCATTACCCTCTTCCATTTGATAGTGCGGGGATCGATATTGAGATTTCCCTCATCAAGCTGAATATTGTTATCAATGAGAGCTGACAGGAGGTTGTTGGCTTTCTCAACCGCTGACATATCGC
Organism: Bacteroidales bacterium UBA1797; assembly: GCA_002319885.1. Taxonomy (GTDB): domain Bacteria; phylum Bacteroidota; class Bacteroidia; order Bacteroidales; family VadinHA17; genus LD21. The sequence continues at coordinate 2,985 of DCFT01000205.1, read as the reverse complement.
CAGTAAAATGAAGATTAATATCTTCCATCGGAATTACCTGGGAATATCCTCCGCCTGCAGCGCCACCCTTGATACCGAAAACCGGACCGAGAGAAGGTTCGCGAAGAACTACCGTTGTCTTTTTCCCAATACGGTTGAGAGCCTGTGCGAGACTGATTGAGGTGGTTGTTTTTCCCTCACCGGCAGGAGTAGGTGTGATAGCTGTGACGAGTATCAGTTTCCCTTTTTTAACACGTTCTTCATCAATAAGGGATATTGGGATTTTTGCTTTATACTTTCCATATAATTCCAGTTCGTCGGGGTTAATACCAAGCTTTTCAGCAATTTCCACGATAGGCTTTATCTCAACCAGCTGGGCAATTTCAATATCTTTCTTCATCGCGTCTTTATAAACTTCAATTTATTTTAGTAGTGGTTTTTACATTGCGGTATATACAATTTTTGCTGTCGCATAAACTGCATGTATAAGGATTAAACCTTACATTTTTACCTATACCAATAATACCGCTGACAGATTTAATTGGATACATAAGCGCCGAACCGGTTAAGCTGATCCCACAAAAATTATCGGGAACAAGCCGGAATAACTTATGTTGCTGTGCTACATCCCACCCGCAATATCCCGGACTAAACCTGTTTGTTATTTTCATTCCTGAAGAAAGCGCTGCATTTTTAAGTTCATTCTGCATCAGATCCGTTGCAGCCTCAACTATTTCACTGCCTACAACATCATATATATAACCTGTTAAAAGATCACCTTCCTGCATTGCTTTCCTGCTTCTGATCCCGATACCTTCTCCGGCAGTACAAAGAAAAACGGCTATTGAATCTGATTTTCTGAGCTGCCCGTAGACAATCTTCTCTATATGGAAAACCAGGTTATTGATCTCAATTGTTTTTTCAGTATCAGAAAAACGGATGTCGGGGAAGATCCTGTATTCAGCCTTTATATTGCAGATAGCCTCTGATTCTTTCAGAGCTTCAGAGATGAGATCAGAGATTGGTTCCTGTGATTCTCCCTGCTTATACCCCATCACACTCTCAATCTGAGAAACATTAAGATTCAGTTCTGATAAAGTAAAGTGAAACTGAGCATTTTCCATTATTAATACTATTTGACAGTAACGATAAGATTTATATTTAGTATCTGCAATCCGGCCCCTGCGTTAGAGGCTATATTAAAAGTCTAAATTCATTAACCACAAAGGGCACAAAGGAAATTCACAAAGGACACAAAGTCCCGATAACTATCGCGATAAATATCATGATCTTCTCTTTGTGTTCTTCGTGCAACCTTCGTGTCCTTCGTGGTTAAAAATGACTTTTGATACAGCCACCTTAGCACTGGTGCCCCTCGCAACACTTCGGTCGGGATCTTCGCTTCGCTTCGATTTGTGGTTATTGCATTTCGTCATTCCTGATAATCATAAAATTCATTATATATATCAATTACGTAAAAGTCCTGAATCCGTAACTATTCTTTTGACAACCGATTCCCATCCCAGAGACATAATATGGATCCCATTTATCCCTTTTTTCCTTTTAATTGAGTCTATCAGATTCAAAGCAATCAGGATACCTTCTTCCGGAGCGCCTTCCCCTGCATTTTTCATTCTGCTTAGTATATTATCAGGCAGACTTACACCGGGTACTTTTGTGTGAAGATATTCAGCCATTTTAAAGCTTTTCAGAGGAGTAACGCCTACGAGGATAAACACTTTGTTGAGGACATTCCTTTTATCGAGTTGTTCGAGCCAGGGGTCAAGTCTGTCGGCATCGAAGACAAGATTGGTCTGGAAGAACTGAGCGCCGGCATTTACTTTTTTCTGGTCTTTTATTGCCTGTAAGGACGGTTCTGCTGCAAAAGGGGATGTTGCAGCCCCAAGAAACATTTTAGGAGGATTTTTCATTGTTCTACCGTCAAGATAAATACCTTCATCGCGCATCCGTCTTAGTATCCATAACATCTGGACAGAATCGATATCGAGAATGTTCATGGGACCAAGCGGTGAAGGGCCAACTTTTGTACTATCGCCTGAAATGCAGAGAACATTGAAGATCCCCAGTTCGTTAACTCCTGTTATGTCAGCCTGCAGTCCGGTCCGGGTCGTATCGCGGGCAGCAATTTGCAGGACTGCTTCAACACTATGGTCCACAGCTACTTTGCTGCAGGAAATACTTGACATTCTAGGCCTTGCCGATGAAGAATCGGTAAAGTTAACAGCTGTAACATAAGGTTTAACCAGTTCTATATCTTTTGCCAGTTTATCGGTATTTGCACTTATAGGAGGGGTCACCTCAGTTGCTACAACAAATTCTCCGTTGCGTAACCGCCTCTCGAGTTCAGAAAGAGGTTCCTGATAGCCCGGGGCATGGTAATCCGAATCGCCCTGCCACCAGCCGGGTTGCCGGATGGTCTTAAAAACGCTATCCCAGGTCTCCGATTTTTTTACCTTATCTGCTGTAAAGATATTCCTGATGAATCTTGCGGTACCTGTCTTTCTTACCAGGCTTACCACTTCACTCCATGTTTCTGTTCCTACTTTCTCCCAGTCAAGAGGAGGAAGCACCTCGAGAAGCATTTCTTCCCTTCCCATCTTTTCTGCCCTTTTATAAATGCAATACCATATGCATTTACGTGATTCGTCAATATAGCAGTTCTTAGCCGGCGTTGTACCGCCGCAGGGTCCGTTTCTCATACCTTTCGGACATTCCATCGGACACATAAATGCCGTCTCCTGAAGCAGACAATTACCGCACATCCTGCAGCCGAACAGCGTGCCTTTAATAAGGAGTTCTGTCCTACCCAGTAAACGTTTGCCAAATTTTTCTTTCTTAAAAGGATAGAAGGCCGGCTGCCATCTTCGTGAAGGAGTAAAACATGACATTAATAGAAGATTAAAAATATCGGCATTAAATATTAAACTAATTGAGTATCACCAATCATGAATATAAATTCCAAAATCGCTTGAAAATCAATTTATT
>DCFT01000207.1:1935-10021 GCA_002319885.1 Bacteroidales bacterium UBA1797 | reverse complement strand
TTAAACCGCCGGGCCGTTAGCTGCAAGGCAGGCGTAACACCATGACTGCCAGCGCGCAAGCAAGAGCTTTGCAGCCTTTCCCTGCAACCGTCCCTGCTGCAAAACACATGCTTTTTTACCTACCCGGACTTCGTCGTCTAGACAAATTTATCATAACATGACCACCCATACCCGTTTATCGGGACTTTAATATCTTGACAATTATCTCATGACATGGCAACTCCCCCCGTTTATCATGTCAGGTTAAAATCAAGTCAATGGCAGCAATAGATTCTAAACACATTCTTTTATTGCTGACTTACACAGATATGCATATAATATCTTTGTCTTTCAATATCAATTTTTAACGATAATCCGTTAAAAATAATTTTACTTACATACAACTCTTCTTAATTCACATAAGCATTCATGCTGTTCTCCAATTTTTTCTGGATTTATGCATTCTTATGCACAAGATTTGTTGGTATGTTTGGGTTTTCTATACAGAAACATAAACATTATTAATTCTTCTTTAAAATAAATCATTATGAAAACAGTTAAGACAATTATATTAGTTATCCTGTTTCTTGGAGGCAATCAGCCGACTGAATGTCAGAATTCCGGACGAAATAATAAAATTAAAAGTATAACTATTTCAGAAGAGAAATTCGATATGCTAATAAAGAAACAGTACAAGGAGTCTGAGACCTATTTTGACCAGAATGGAAATATCCTTGAGGAGATCAACTATAAACAGGGTGACGTTACCAAGCATTTTAAATACCAGTATGATGCTGATAACAACAAGATCAGAGAGGAAGAATATGATCCGTCAGGAAGGCTTATCGAATTTTCAGAATACAAATTTAACAATGGACTCAGGGTTGAAAAGATTGTATATGATGCCAATAAAAAGGTAAAATCAAAGAAATCATATACCTACACAACATTTTAAATGAGTATTCCTGAAATAATTAAAGTTTTGGATTCATTCCAGCCTGTCGGACTGGATGAGATGGACAATGTCAGGCTAATGGATCGTATTGATACAAAATTCGTTCTGTCAATCACAAAAATGCCTGAAATGTTATTAAGCCTGGATGGAGCTTACATGGCGTTGGAAATCAACGGTAGTAAAGTATTCTCATATAAAACAACTTATCTTGATACTGTTGATTATATGTTCTATAATCAGCATATTACTGGAAGAATACAAAGAGAAAAAGTACGCTACAGGAATTATGAGAATACAGGAACAACATTTCTGGAAGTAAAGAAAAGAACTAATAAAAACAGAACAGTCAAATGGCGTATTGAAAACGATCTCACTTCAGATAACCTGTGCGATGCGAAAGCTTCTCAGTTCATTCAGGAATATGTGCCTCAGAAATCTCTTTTGCTTGAACCCGTTCTGGTCAATAATTTTAAAAGGATCACTCTTGTAAGTTCAGAATTTAATGAAAGGGTTACAATTGATTACGATTTATCGTTCAATGACATGAAGGGGAACATTACTGGTTTTCCCTTTTTGGCAATTATTGAGCTTAAAAGAAAAGGTTTTGCGAGCCGGTCGCCTGTAGGAAACATCCTAAAAGAATACTCAGTTCATCCGACAGGTTTCAGTAAATACTGCATTGGAACTTCAATATTGCACAATCCTCCGCGAAAAAATATACTCAAGTCAAAATTTTTATTAATTAATAAAATTGAAAATGAATATAACAGATCTGTTTATGCCTGAAGCTATTAACATTGCTGGTATCGAAATAATTGACATACCTGGTTTTCTTGAGTTTGTACTCAGGTTTACGCTCAATACAGGAGTGATCCTGATACTTGTAAGATGGTTGTACTATTCCACAACAAAAAGAAAAGATTATCTTTTTACATACATCCTTATATCCAGTGTAATTTTTCTTTTATGCTTCCTCCTTGAAAGTGTCAAGCTTCAGATTGGATTTGCTTTAGGGCTATTTGCGATCTTCGGGATTATACGCTATCGTACCAACTCCATCCCGATAAAAGAAATGACCTATCTTTTTCTGGTCATAGGAATCTCTGTAATTAATGCGCTTACAAGTACGAAAACAAGCCTTGCAGACCTTCTTTTTACCAATGCTGTACTCATCTTTATTACCTATGGACTTGAGAAAATATGGCTGCTTAAACATGAATCATCAAAACTTATTGTTTATGAAAAGATTGATCTGATAAAGCCCGAAAAATCTGCAGAACTGCTCAATGATCTGAAAGAAAGAACTGGTATAAAGAAGATTCACAGAGTGGAAACAGGGAAAATTGATTTTCTAAAAGATACCTGCCTGGTTACAATATATTATGAATCAACAGGAATTGAAGCCGGAATTCAGGAGCAAATTGAAAATGACAATGATGATGATGAATAAAAAAGTCCTTATTCTTTTTCTCCTGGTACTTATAACGAGTACTACAAACGCGCAGGATAATGACTTCGGAATATGGTTAGGTGTATCTGCACAACATGATCTTATGAAGAAACTTGATGTTGAACTTTCAGGTTGCCTGAGAACATTCAATAATACTTCGCAGGTTGAACAATATTTTCTTGAAGGTGGTCTTCAGTATAAATTCAATAAACACCTTTCAGCATCAGGATCGTACAGAATTATTAACACGCTCGAAGATGATTCCAGGTTTTATTTTCGTCACAAGTTGTTTATCGATTTAAAAGGTTCAGTTCCATACCGGAATTTTGATTTCTCAGCAAGACTAAGGATGCAGAGAACCACCAGGACATATATTGAGGATACTGAAGATCTAACATCAAAATATTATGGCAGGGTAAAGTTAAAGGCAGCTTACAATACGCCCTCATTCCCTCTGAATCCCTACATATATTTCGAATCATTCAGCCCTATGTTTTCAGATTCAGGTTTCAAAATCAGCAAAAGCAGGTTATCAGCAGGAACTGAACTCCGGATAACCAGAAAGAGCAGCCTGGAAGCAGAGTATATATTTCAGCGTGATTATCAACCCTCTATATCAGATATGGATATAATATCACTTAATTATAAATTTAAATTTTAGCAATTCAGAATTTTGACTACGTAATCACAATTAAAATATTCTACATGAGATCGGGAAATACAAACAGAAGCGAGTTAAAGACATTGTTGGTGTTTGTTTTAGCACTAACAATATTTACATCATGTAAAAAGTATTATGCCACAGACTCTTCTGACGACGATCAGATAAATAATATTGCCGGACATGAAGAAGCAAGCGATTATATCTGGAACGATTCGCAGATAATTGATATAACGCTTAATGGTACTTCAATAACAGAAAACTCAGATGCCATAACTACTGAAGGAAGCAAAGCAACTATCATATCTGCCGGGACTTACAGGATATCCGGCACTCTAACAAATGGACAGATTATTGTTAGTACAGCAGATGAGAATATCGTGAGGCTTATTTTCAATGGAGTTAATATCACGTGCTCTTCGAGCGCTCCGGTATATGTCAGGCATGCTACTAAAGTAATGATAGTGCTGGCAGACAATACTGTTAATTCATTAACAGATGGTACTTCATTTACAACGAATGCGGATGGAGAGCCTGATGCAACTGTCTTTAGCAAATCGTATCTCAGTTTTTTTGGTACAGGCTCCTTGACAATAGATGGAAATTATAAAGACGGGATTGCATGTAAGGATGGACTGATAATTAAAAGTGGAATCATAAATATCAGCTCTGCGGATGATGGTATCAGGGGGAAAGACTATCTGATTATAAAGGATGGAAATATTACCGTTAATGCAACCGGAGACGGTTTAAAGTCTGATAACGAAGATGATACTGATTTGGGTTATATCACAATAGAGAATGGTTCGGTTAATATTGTTGCCGGAGGCGATGGCGTAAATGCTCAGACAAATCTTCTGATCAATGATGGTTCAATTACAATTACAACAGGGGGAGGAGCTGCCACATCAACCGGTAGTACATCAGGTGGAGGCCGTCCTGGTACTTCTTCAGGAGGATACACTGGGACTGTTTCTGCAAAAGCGCTTAAAGCAGGTACGAAGGTTACAATTGATAAAGGTACCTTTGTAATTAATTCAGCGGATGATGCAATTCACTCAAACAATTCTGTTGTCATTAATGGAGGAACTCTTTCACTTGCTTCAGGTGATGACGCAATTCATGCTCCGACATCAATAACAATCAGTAATGAGACCATGAGTATTACCAAATGCTATGAAGGAATTGAGAGTGCTCTAATAACTGTCAACAGTGGATATCTCAGCCTGGTATCTACAGATGATGGGTTCAATGCTACAAAGGGTCAGGCAACCGAAGCAAATGATGGCAGCTATCTATATATCAAAGGTGGTAACACAGTCATAAATTCATCAGCGGGCGATGGTCTTGACAGCAATGGAAATGTTGAGATGACCGGAGGTACTGTAGTTGTTCACGGACCTCAATCATCACCAGAAGTTGGAATTGATGTTAATGGTACATTTAATATATCAGGAGGATTTCTTTTTGTTACCGGACCAAACTCAGGCAATATGATTGAAGCAACAAGTACTACTTCCTCACAATATGCTATAAAAGTAACTATGTCAGGTACTTTGGGTACAGGTTCACTGTTTCATATTCAGGATGCAAGCGGCACTGATCTTGTGACCTATAAACCTGTCAGAACGATTTATTACGTGGTATTTTCTTCACAAAAACTTACCAGTGGTGCAACATATTCTATTTATACCGGAGGTTCTTCAACAGGAACAAATTCAGATGGACTATATACAGGAGGTACCTATTCGAGTGGCACTCTGAAGAAAAGTTTCACCGTTTCCGGTAAAGTAACCAATGTATCATTCTGATAGAAATGAAGCAATTTTTATTGAAAAACAAATTTCTTCTGATATTGATTCATATCCTTGCCTGGCTGGTGTTTCTGCTTTTGCTGGTTTCACTGGTGCCCAAACCTCCGATTGTGAATCCTGTTCTTACTATCCTTGTTCCGGATTTGTTTTTTATTTCATTTTTCTACATAAATTTCTTTTTTCTTGTACCAAAGTTTTTTTTCCCCAGGAAGTATCTTGTTTTTGTTGTAATCTGCATTAGCTTTCTGATACTTACAATCGCTGTACCTTCTTCAATTTCAGAATCATCGCTCATCAGACCCGGATTTCCTGCAGGCAGGGATATGCAGGGATTCCAGCCTGGACCTCCTCCTGGTTTTGGTTCACAGGGTTTTCAGGTCCCAAAAGATAAGATGCCTCCGATCAGGCTGGCTTTCCTGAGACCCGAATTCAGTTATACAATTTTTGTATTCATTTTCATATTAACCCTTTCAACCGGGATAAGGATTCTGGGACAATGGCAACAATCTGAGAAAGAAAAAGTAAAAGCTGAACTTGCGTTTCTGAAGGCCCAGATTAATCCGCATTTTATGTTCAATACACTCAATAATATCTATTCAATGGCTGTCTCTAAAGCTGAAAGAACTCCTGAAGCCATTGAAATGTTTTCAGATATGATGAGATTTGTTATTTATGAAACGACTAATGATTTTGTACCACTAAGTAAGAAAATCGAGTATATTGACACTTACATAACGCTTCAGAAATTAAGGTTTCCATCCACGGTAAAAGTAAATTATCAGAAAACCGGAGATTGTGACTCATTGCAGATTGCTCCTCTAATATTGATGCCTTTCATTGAAAATGCTTTCAAACATGGGATAAGTACAGAAACTGAATCAAATATTGATATACAAATTGATATTGAAAGCAATAAATTAAAATTGTATGTCAAAAACTCAATAAATAAACTTCAGGATATGGAGAATGGAATATCCCAGCTTGGGATTGAGAACACAAAAAAAAGACTTGAATTAATGTACCCTGGAGACCACACTCTGAATATTATCGATAGCCGGAATGAATATGTTGTATCCCTTCATCTTAATCTGAAATGATTAATTGTATTGCAATTGATGATGAACCGTTAGCACTGGACCTCATATCAAATTATTGTTCTAAGATTAGCTATCTTGATCTGAAGAAGACCTTTATGAAACCTTCAGAAGCGGAGAATTTTCTGAAAAAATATCCGGTTGATCTGATCTTTCTCGATATTCAGATGCCTGATATTTCAGGGATAGAGCTTTATAAGTCATTGAATGAAAATGTACTGGTTATATTCACCACCGCTTTCAGTGAATATGCTGTCGAAGGATTTAATCTGAGCGCAGTTGATTATCTTCTTAAACCAATCAAATTCAATCGCTTTGAACAGGCAGTTAAAAAAACCAGGGACTATCTTGATTATATTAACCATTCCAATGCTGAAGAAGAACAATATTTATTCGTCCGGAGTGACTATAAGCTCTGTAAAATATTAATGTCTGAAATCAGGTATATTGAAGGACTGGATAATTATATACGTATTTTTACAAATCAACCAAAACCCCTTATTTCACACATTAGCCTGAAAGGATTATTTGAAAAGTTACCTAAGAATGTTTTCATGAGGGTTCACAGATCCTATATTATAAATGTGAAAAAGGATATATCCTACAGTAATAAAGTTATTTTCCTTGGGGACAAACAGATACCTGTTGGTATTAGCTACCAGAATTCAGTGAAAAGATTTTTTAGTTTGAAATAATTATATGGGAACCTCTTAAAACCTGTTTTTCGCAAACTAAATAAGTCTAGTTTTTCAAAACAGAAAAGAGATTACTTTATTGTTGTTTTATTAAGTCATTAAATATCAATTATATAACGCTTTGTCTTAGTTTCGTATAGACATACCTATCCCATTGATACTTGAATTTTTAGCTATGTACACCGGTTAATATTCTAATCAGTATCAATTCGTATAAGAATGAATCTACATCAATTGTCATAGATGGAAATCACAGACCTATTATTCGAATGGGCTATACTTTCCCGAACTCTGGTATCGACTGGGTTGCAATTAAACCCTCAGTTTTAAAGATTACGAATCCATTTGCTGATATTCATCTTGATGTCTACATCCAGACCCATGCCCTTAATAGATTGTCAGAGCGTATCGATTGCTTCCCAACAGGTTCTATTCATTTCAATATGTTTATCTCTTTAAAGGATCCAATGGTTTTTTATGACAATAACCATAACACTCTTATTGAATTCCGCTATTTCGGTATGAAAGCAGGATATTTACGAGTTGATATTATAGAGGGAAAGATTATAATTCGAACGTTCTTGTTTGTGACTAACAATGGCACTCCGGAAGGACAGAAGCTTGAAAAGATTACCGGGCTACAAAAGCTTGACAAGAAATATCTGGCAATCGACAAACTAAGTACATTCATGACTTCTGATATTGGCAACAATGAAAAAGTAAGAAAAATATTTATCTCTACCGGATGCCAGAGTTTATTGGATCTGTACGAAAAAAGTAAACAGGTATCTACAAGTTCGTCAGATCATTTCGATGCAGACCTTATGCTTAAATATATTGAACACGATAAGGAGCATTATCCGGACTCATTTAAGCAAACAACACTTCTTAGTACACAATCGGAGAATATTTCCCCTCAAACCAAACCGTCCCTTCTGCCGTCAGGCACATTACGCAGAGATAAAATTGTTAATAATACTAAATTTGAAATTGCGTAAAGAGCCTTCCGGCCCGTCCCTGCCACTCGACGAGACAGACGGCTAAAGTTGAAATGTTGCTTAAACGAGACAAACACAAAATTTGCCCAGCCCTCTATAATCCGAATGCTCTCGGTTATTTAGGAAACCAAATACTCTTCGTACAATTTGACCAAGATATTTTTCTCCTTTTTACCAATTCGTGTATCGTGACAAATACGTTCTTTCTACCAGGACTTTAAAAAACGATTCATTAACATGACAATTTCTGTAACCATGACAATTTTAATATATGCCCAGCAGCTAACACGGATGGTATAGTTAATTGCCTTCTGCAGCCCGGACAACTTCGTAACCAGCTACATAAGTCTATGCTCTCAACTTCTATTCACTTATTAAATTACGTATACCGTGACTAATCCTGCTGCCGAGACAAAGTCAATAGGGCTGCAGGCCGACGC
>DCFT01000207.1:0-1666 GCA_002319885.1 Bacteroidales bacterium UBA1797 | reverse complement strand
TTTTTTGCTCTCCGTTTATAAAGTGTACCTTGACAAGTAAACTTCGTTCTGTTTACCGGGACTCTTACGTAATCAGGCTTTACCGTGACGTGACAACTTTCGTCCACCTACCGGGACTGGCAAAAAACTCGCCAACCCTGACACAGACGGCAACTCACTATACCACCGGGCCGTTAGCTACCAGTCGGCCCCTATCCAGCTAGAACGCGGTACACCTTGACTAATTATTAAATAAATCCACACACAGTATATGAAGATTTCAATAGTAGTAAACGGGACAAGGGGAGATGTTCAACCCATGATTGCTCTGACATTAGGACTTATCAAAAATGGACATGAAGTAATTTGTTGCGTACCACCAGAGAACGAAAAACTTGTAAAACAATACAATTGTCAATTTGTAGCCTTTGGTCCAAATTATCTGGAACTGTTTAAAAAGAACTCACAATTTAAGGGTGGGGCTACAGCAGCACCTACTCCAAAAGAAATGAAAAAGGAAACTGAGAACCAAATAAATAAACTACCTGGAATACTTAAAGGTTCTGATCTAGTAATTGGGGTAGGATTTGTTTTAGGTGTTCATACTGTAGCAGACATATTAAAAATCCCATATCAATTTGTAATTTTCTATCCAGCACTTTTAGGGACTAGTAAAACAGATCCCATTTTATATCGCATATTATTTGGATTTGGCCGTTCCATGACAAACAGGGTAATGAAAAGGTTTATCAATAAAAAACGAACAGAAGTTGGCTTACAACCAATTAGAGATGTATGGGAAAATTGGATGGGCGATAATGTTATAGTTGCTTGTGATAAAGAATTATGTGAAGTTAAAAAAGGAGTTTTATTTAATTTTACCCAAACTGGCTACATACCTCTCTCTTCTAAAAATGGCTTGCCTGAAAAAGTTGAAAAATTTCTTAATTCAGGAAAAGCCCCAGTTTTCATTGGATTTGGTAGTAACCCTGTCTCTCGTCCTGAAAAATTTGATCATATTTTTAGGGAGGTGTCTAGGACAACAAATCAAAGATTAATAATTTCCAAAGGGTGGGCTAATTTGCCTGAGAATAATACTTCTGATATCCTATACGTCGATGAAATGCCATTTGAGTTTCTTTTCCCAAGATTAGCTGCAATTGTATATCACGGAGGTACTGGTACTATGGCAGCAGCTGCAAGAGCAGGGATTCCTCAAGTAGCATTTCCCTTTATGGCTGATCAATTTGAGAATCGAAAACAGATCGTCAAATTAGGATTAGGACCAAATTCTTGTGATTTCAAAAAACTATCATCAAAAGATCTTTCTTCAGCGATTAAAGAATGTGTTACAAACGATAAGTATAAGGAGAAAGCTATGGATATTTCGAGACAACTTCAGGATCCAAATGGACTTGAGATGACTTTAGAACTTATTGAAGATGAGCTTAAAAAAATAAAAACCGGTAGCTAACTCGGTCGGTTTAATTAATTGCCTTCCGCAGCCCGGACAGTTTCTCGATCAACCCCAAAGTCTATGAGAGAAAGCATAAAACCCGCTTTTCAAGCTTCTGCCACCCGGACTGTTCCGTTCTTCCGGGACAGAGTCAGTAGGGCTGCGGGCCGACGCTCGAGTTGTCATGGTTTTTGCATTGCTACTTAGACAGTTTAAATGTAACATGACAAA
>DCFT01000012.1 GCA_002319885.1 Bacteroidales bacterium UBA1797 | reverse complement strand
GGTAATGCATCCTGGTATGATTCAAACAGGATCCAGCTTTCAGCATCATAAAAACTATTTCTGTTTTCTTCCTTAGTCTGAGAAAATAAATCAGAAGTGACAAATGTAGCCAGCAGCCACGTTAATAGAACTAACCTTTTCATCATAATACAATTAAATCTAAATGGAGTGTAGGCATATTAAGCATTTACAAAAAATAATCCTTAATTCTTATTTTTAGAATGTGGAAAATCAATCTGTTATTTCTCTACTCAAGGGTACTAATATAGGATAAATATTAGAAAAAAGGGCTATTTGAAACAGCCCTTTTTACCAAATCCCGCTTTTTTTTTCTAAATCAGTTTATTTGCCTGTGAAAATCATTGACCGTATAGATAAACAGTGGACAGATCAGATGGGATCAGGAGAATAGTTTTCAAGGATTTCCTTTATTTTATGTAGAAATCTTCCGGCAAGCGCACCGTCAATCACTCTGTGATCGTAGCTTAATGAAAGTATCATTATCTGTCGTATGGCAATCACATCCCCTTCGCTGGTCTCAATTACTACCGGTGTTTTACGCACCACCCCCGTGCCAAGAATAGCAGCCTGCGGCTGATTAATGATAGGAGTTCCTGCCAGGTTATTATAACTTCCAAAATTTGTGATTGTGAATGTACCTCCGGTTATTTCATCTGGTTTTAATTTATTGATCCTTGCCCTTTCCGCAAGATCATTGACCGTTTTTGCAAGCCCTGTCAGGCTTTTCTCATTGGCATTTTTAATTACAGGTACAATCAGATTTCCATCAGGAAGCGCAGTAGCCATTCCTATATTTATATTTTTCTTTTTTATTATGTTGTCACCATCTACCGAAATATTTACCATTGGAAAGTCGTAGAGTGCTTTTGCAGCAGCATCGATAAAAATAGGTGTCAGAGTCAGTTTTTGACCTTCAACAGCCAAAAATTTTTCCTTGTTGGCATTTCTCCATGTTACGAGCCGTGTAACGTCAGCATCAATGAAAGAGGTAACATGTGGTGATGTTCTTTTAGACATAACCATGTGATCTGCAATAATTTTTCTGATCCTGTCCATCGGGATTATTTCATCCCCCGTTGCTCTTGTTACAGGCGTTGGTTCAGTTTGCGGAGTTCTGACAATAATTATAGGTTCAGTCGTTTTTACAGTCTCAGGTATTTCATCAGTGTGTATTGATTCTTTCCCTCCATTCCGCTCTTCAATTAATTTAGAAATATCATCTTTGGTTATCCTTCCGTCCATTCCGGTTCCGGTTATTTTGTCAAGATCCCTGTAACTTATTCCTTCACGCGATGCTATACTTCTAACCAGAGGTGAGAGAAATTTTCCTGATGGAGTACGGTTTTTCATCTCACGCGAAAAAGCTTCAGTTTCTGTTTTACCTTGTTTTACTTCAGCAATTGTATCACGTATTCTTTCAACTTCTATATTAACTTTTTTAAGATCTTCTTCAGTTGGTATAACGTTGTTTTCAATTACTGCCAATACGTCTCCGATTTTCGCCAATGAACCCTCCTTTGCAAGTATCGAGACTATCGTGCCGGCTGCAGGCGCCGGGATTTCAGAATCCACTTTATCGGTTGCCACCTCAACAAGAGGATCATCTTCTTTTACAATGGATCCTTCCGAAACCAGCCATTTATTAATTGTAGCTTCTATTACTCCTTCTCCCATTGCGGGTAATGTGATATTCAGTCTTGCCATAATTTGTTTTTTGACTATTATTTTCAGTTAAAAGATATGTTAGTTGTCTAATATATTTTAAGTGCATATTTCAGGACCAACACCGCTACCAGCACTATAGTTCAACATTTTAACCCAATTTTAAAGGGGATGAAGGCCATAAAATCCTTACATAATAAACAAGCGGAAGGCTGAAATGTTTCAGCTATCCGTTGCATTATGAAACAATTATATTATAACGAATTTAGGACTTTAATTTCAGTCTGATGAAGCGATTTGTAAGAGCAATACCTTCCCTTAAACAGACTGCCAAGAGGATAACAGGCAGGACTGAATTGTATTTACCTTCCACAGCTCGTTTTCTTACATAAACTCTCATAGCTTTGTAAAAATAACGGATATCCGAGTAGCCACTCCTCGATGTGCTTTGACCTTTATAATGGATTATCTGTGCCTCAGGAAGATAGTAATTTTTATATCCGGTTTGCATTAATCTGTAACTTAGATCTATATCTTCACCATACATGAAGAAATCTTCATCGAATGGCCCTGATTTACTGAGGGCTTCGTGCCGTATAAACATGAATGCTCCTGATATTACTTCAGTTAAGGATGTTTCATTAATATTAATCTGAGGAAGATAATATCTGTTGAAATAATTTGATTTTGGAAATAAAATCGAAAAGCCAAACGATTTAAAGAATGCAGTTTTGAGTGACGGGAATGCTCTTTTAGATTCAGGGAGATATTTTCCTTCCCCGTTAATCATTTTTATACCTATTGCACCGGCTTCAGGATGACTTTTCATGAATTCATCACATTTTGAAAAGGTATTCTTTTCTACAAGCGTGTCGGGGTTCAGTAACACAATAAATCGACCGCATGAAATTTTGATGGCCTGATTGTTCGCTTTCGAGAAACCGTAATTTATTTTGTTTTTGATCAGTTTTACACAGGGGAATTCCTTTTCAATCATCTCTGCCGACCCGTCACCAGAATTGTTGTCGACTACAAAAATTTCATGTTCAGTTTTTTCAATGGCTCTCTCAACTGAAAGCAGGCATTCTCTAAGAAGATCACGCACTCTGAAACTTACAATAATTACAGAAAGTTCCATCCTGTAATTATTTGCTATTTAATTCATCGCATATAACACCTGAGAGTCTCCTTACACCTTCTTCAATCTCAGCATTATTTGAAAAAGAGAAGTTTATTCGCATGGTATTATGTCCGCAATTAATACAGAAGAAAGAGGAGCCTGCCACGAAAGCGACATTTTTATCAATGGCTTTTTTAAATATTTCATCAGCATCCAGCTGCGTCGGGAGAGTTATAAACAGGAACAAGCCACCCTGCGGTTCTGTCCATGCTACGCCTTCAGGCATATATTTTCTGAAGCATGTTATCATCTGTGTACGTCTTTCCCTGTAAAGATCAATTGTCTTTCTCAGATTATTATCAAGTAATCCTTTTTCCAGATACCGGGCGATGATTTTCTGTACAAAGGGAGAGGTACAGAGATCTGCAGTCTGTTTTGCCATAACAAGTTTATCGAGTATCTCAGGGTGACCAACAATCCACCCAACCCTGAAACCCGGAGCGAATATCTTGGAAAAAGTGAAGAGTGATATAACTCTGCCAGTTGTATCAAGCTCTTTCATAAGTCTTTGAGGTTCACCCTCGAACCTTATTTCCCTGTACGGACAATCCTCAACAATCAACAGGTCATACTTATCGGCGATTTCAATAATTTTAAGTCGTCTGGAATCAGGTATCGTTATGCCGGAAGGATTCTGAAAATCAGGTATGACGTAGATAAACTTGATCTTTTGACCCAGTTCCCTGAGAATTCTTATGGCTTCCTCAAGTTCATCAGGTTTTATTCCATCTTCATCGAGAGTCACACCCTTTAGTTTTGCACCATAATTTGAGAATGCATTTAGTCCGCCCAGATAGGAGGGAAGACCACATATGATATAGTCGCCAGGATCTAAAAACACCTTTGCTATAAGGTCGAGAGCCTGCTGAGAAGCAGAAGTAATGATCAGATTTTCAATGCCTATTTTCAACCCCTGTCGGTTGTGTCTTTCAACAAGCATCTTTCTTAGAAGTGGATCTCCTTCAGTTGTTCCGTATTGAAGGCTTTCCGGTCCGTTTTTCTCAAGAATTTCAGCTACAATCTCTTTGAGGTCATTAACCGGAAATGTTTCAGGTGCAGGAAGTCCGCCTGCAAATGAGATCATTCCAGGTTTCTCAATATGTTTAAGGATCTC
>DCFT01000180.1 GCA_002319885.1 Bacteroidales bacterium UBA1797 | reverse complement strand
GGCTGGCCTCAGGCCTTGATGCACTCACAATCGCTTTCAAAGTGCTGGACATAAAAGGAAAATCGGAGGTGATTGTTCCGTCTAACACATATATTGCTACAATACTATCGGTAGTGCTTACTGGAAATATCCCCGTACTTGTTGAGCCAGATATAGCTACATATAATATTGATCCTGATAAAATTGAAAAAGCAATAACATCAAAAACCCGGGCTGTGATTGTAGTGCATCTATATGGAAAAGCATGCGATATGGATCCTATACTTGAGATTTGTAAAAGGCATAATCTTTATCTTATTGAAGATTGTGCACAGGCACATGGGGCGGAATATAAAGGCAGGAAAGTCGGAACCTTTGGAGATATTTCAGCATTTAGTTTCTATCCTACAAAAAATCTAGGTTGTCTTGGTGATGGGGGAGCAATTACAACAAATGATCCTGAATATTCAAGAAAAGCCAGAATGATCAGAAATTATGGGTCGGAAAAAAAATACTATAACGAATATCAGGGTATCAACTCCCGGTTGGATGAAATTCAGGCAGCCTTTTTAAGAGTTAAATTGAAATATTTAGATGAAATTAATAAACATAAACGTGAATTAGCATCTGTTTATCTGAATGAACTTTCCGGAGATTTTATAAAACCTTCTGTCCATCGCGATTATTTTGATGTTTATCATATTTTTAATATTCGCCATAAGAGAAGGGATGAAATAAAAAAGTATTTATCAGACAATGGAGTTAAAACCGAGATTCATTACCCGGTACCTCCGCATTTACAAAATG
Source organism: Bacteroidales bacterium UBA1797 (assembly GCA_002319885.1). GTDB lineage: Bacteria > Bacteroidota > Bacteroidia > Bacteroidales > VadinHA17 > LD21. The sequence continues at coordinate 4,116 of DCFT01000180.1, read as the reverse complement.
CGATGAAGCGTATGAATTCTATGAAATTCCCAATTTCGGAAGAAATACATAAAACTACTTTGAGTTTACCTGTTTCTTCATTTCATACTCTTGATGACATCAGGAAGGTTATAAGAATTCTTAATGATTACAAATAAGGTATTTCTATTTTAATGTCAGAAAAGAAAGTCTTATTAATCTCGCAGGTATTTTATCCCGATGAAGTTGCAGTGGCAAATCTATTCACTAATCTCTGCTCGTTTTTAGTTAAATCAGGTCTGGAAATTGAAGTCTGGAGCGCTCAACCATTTTACACTTGTACTCAGCCTCAACCTAGGAATCGGATTTATGAAGGTGTGCGGATTCATTATCTTCATTCTACTCAATTTCCAAAGGACAATTTAGCCGGACGGATCATTAACTATTTTACATTCGCGATAAGTGTAATATTTAAGCTGTTGTTTACAAATGATAAGACTCAGGTAATCTCCCATACTACACCTCCCTTTCTGGCAATCCCGATAGCTTTGTTATGCAGCCTGAAAAGAAGACGGTTCTTATATGTAATGATGGATGTTTTTCCTGATGGATTAATCAGGCTTAAAAAGGTTTCTTCAAATAATGTTTTTATAAGAATATGGTCCTCATTACATCTTGTAGCTCTGAAACGATGCTCAGAAATTATAGTAATTGGCAGAGATATGAAAGATTGGCTGAATAAATTTTATCCTGACGGTGGTGGAAAAATCCAGTATATTCCATTATGGCAGGACCCTGGCCTTATTAAGCCTGGCGATTTTGCCAGTAATCCAATGACTACGAAGTATAAGCTTCAAAATCATTTTGTAGTTCAATATTCAGGAAATATGGGATTATGGAATGAGATGGAAACAATTGGTCGGGTGGTTAACAAAAAGCCAGATAATGTAAAGTTTGTTTTTATTGGCGGAGGAATGCGAAAAAAGGATTTAATAGGATCGCTAAGGGAGCCACCAGTTACAAATCTTTTGTTCTTACCTTTTCAGACAAATTATGATTTTTCCGATTCTGTATCAGCATGTCATGCTGCACTGGTATCGTTGCGCGAAGGTCTTGAAGGGATAGCTGTACCCAGTAAAATAATAGGTATAATGGCTGCAGGAATACCTGTTATTGCGCTGGCTCCGGCTAACTCTGAAATTGCTTATATTGTAAATGAAGAACAATGCGGGTATGTTATTGATCCTTCAGACGATGATGGACTTTTACAAGCAATAGAGGAACTTAAGACTGGTGATTATTTACGAAAAACAATGGGACAGAACGGCAGGAATGCTTTTTTAAAAAAATATACTACACAAATTATTGCGGAAAAGTACAAATTGCTGCTAAATAATTGATATTGAGTAAGTGTAATTAATTTTAAAAAGTTCAAAAAAGTTGATGAAAAAATTAAAATTTGCAATTATTGGTTGCGGCAGAATCGCTGAACGACATGCAGAACAAATAAACCGGTTAGCTGTATTGCAGGCTGTATGTGATACTGTTGAATCACACGCACTTAATCTTGGAAAGCATTTTGAGTCTAATGTGTATACCAGTTATGACGATTTACTGCTAAATGAAAAAGATCTTGATGTTATATCAATCTGCACTCCGAATGGATTGCATGCCGAACATTCAATAAAGGCATTCCGTCATGGAATTCATGTTCTCTGTGAGAAGCCTATGGCAATAAGCGTATTTGATTGTGGTGAAATGATAAAGGAGGCAGAGAAATTTAACAGAAGACTTTTTGTTGTCAAACAGAACAGGTACAATCCCCCGGTAAAGGCAATCAAACAAGCTCTTGATGAAAACCGGTTTGGAAAGATACTGAGCCTTCAGCTGAATTGTTTCTGGAACAGGAATAAAGATTATTACTCTGGTTCTGAATGGAAGGGAACAAATAAACTTGATGGAGGCACTCTTTTCACTCAATACAGCCATTTTATAGATTTACTTTACTGGATGTTCGGCGATGTTAAGAGGGTGGAAGCAATGACTAAGAATCTTAATCATGAAAAAATAATTGAGTTTGAAGATACTGGAGTCGTAATACTGGAGTTTTATAACGGTATCATAGGAACGATAAATTATACTGTCAATAGTTTTGGAAAAAATATGGAAGGCTCACTTACAGTATTCGGGGAATACGGAACTGTTAAAATAGGAGGTCAGTACCTTAATGAACTCGAGTATCAGAACATAAAAGATTATCAGATAACTGATATTCCATATGGCAATCCTCCTAACAACTATGGCAAATATGTCGGTTCAATGTCGAACCATGACAAGGTTTATGAAAATGTGATTGATGTATTATTAAATAAGGGCATGATAGGTACCAACGGATTTGAAGGCCTGAAAACTGTTGAAATTATTGATAAGATATATACCGCGGCTGGCAGACATTAAAAATAAATAATTAAATTTTAATAAAATTGCTTTGAGATTCAGTATATTTTTCCGTCTAACAGATACAAACCAATCATTACCCTAAGATGATACCATTTACTGATTTATATGCTCAGTATGAGAGCATAAAAGATGAGATAGATAGTGCAATAAAAGAATGTATCACTGACAGTAATTTTATAAAAGGGAAAGCTGTAGCTGATTTTGAAAGTGCATTCGCTAAATATATCGGTGCTGATCATTGCATAGGTTGTGGAAATGGCACCGATGCACTGGAAATTATTTTAAAGTCGCTTAATATTGGCCGTGGTGATGAAGTAATTGTTCCGGCTCTTACGTGGATTGCATCAGCTGAAGCAGTGAATAATGTAGGAGCAGAGCCTGTTTTTGCAGACATAAATCCGAAAAATTTTACGATTGATATTAACAGGTTTGAGGAAAAAATTACGAAAAGAACCAGAGCTATAATACCGGTTCATTTATATGGTTGTCCTGCCGATATGAATGAAATTTTGGCTATTGCCCGGCAGCATAAATTGTTTGTCATTGAAGATTGTGCTCAGGCTCATGGCGCTGAATACTACGGCAGAAAAGTTGGAACTTTTGGTGTTGCAGCAGCTTTTAGTTTTTTCCCCAGCAAAAATCTCGGGGCATTCGGCGATGCCGGAGCAATTGTAACTAATAATGCGGAACTGGCGAATTCTGCCCGACAAATTGCGAATCATGGTCAGTTAAATAACAAACACAGACATCTCGTTGTTGGCAGAAACAGCAGGTTGGATAGTCTTCAGGCTTCCATTTTAAGCGTGAAATTGAAATTTCTTGATGAATGGAACTCAAAACGAAGGAATACTGCTTCTTCATATATTGCACGTTTAAAAGTTAGTGCAGGCCTTCAGGTGCCATTGTCTGAAGATAATAAAAAACATGTCTTTCATCTGTTTGTAATAAGATGCAAAAACAGAAATGCAATGATTGAACTTCTGAATGAGAAAAACATTGCCTGGGGAATTCATTACCCGAAAGCTATACCTTTTCTCGATGCTTATGCTTATAAACAACATAAAACATTTGATTTCAAATTTGCGGGAATCCTAACTGAAGAAATTCTTTCAATCCCTATTTACCCTGAGATTTCTGAGGAACATGTTAATGCTATTTGTGACCAATTGCTTAAATATCAATAATATTCACGGCCTGAAAATAATCCAGATTAATATCTGCCATAAGAATAATTTTATTTCAGCGTTAATAAGATAAAGCTAAACTTCAATTGCAATTATTACTCTATGAATATTAATTTGTCTGAAGATACCCGAAGCTTTTTCAGGAGTGGGGGCCTGACATTTTTGTCCTGTCTTGCAATAATGGTTATAATGCCTGTTTATATCCATATAATGCCTCCCTTCTTGATTCTGTGGGTTATATTCTGGATATTTGAAAATCGTTCAGTGTCAAAAAAGGACATCTTTGCAAACAACAAGGCCACAATCCTGTTGTTATTGTTCTTACTGTTTTATCTCTGGCAGATAACCGGATTATTATGGTCTGATTCATTAAATTCAGGTTTTGAACGACTTTTTAAGAGGCTTTCACTTCTCCTCTTCCCTCTGGTACTTTTTTATCCCGGCTCAAGAATAGTAAAAAACATCAATCTTATCACAAGGTTATTTGCCGTCTCCACTTTCCTATACCTTATCT
>DCFT01000172.1 GCA_002319885.1 Bacteroidales bacterium UBA1797 | reverse complement strand
GTAAGGGGAGGCACAGGATCGACAGGAAGTGCCATTTTTCTCAGAACTGTCTTATCGAGACCCTCTTCCAGCATTTTTATTGGTACCTCATAAATAGTGGAAACATCAACTGATTCAATAACTGCATTCTCTTCAACGTTACAGAAGAGAGCAACTTTTTTCTTAATATCTTCGTTAAGATGACGTTCTGTTCTTAGGACTAATACATCGGGCTGTATTCCGGTTTCAAGAAGTTCTTTTACAGAGTGTTGTGTAGGCTTTGTTTTGGATTCGCCTGTTGATGAGAGATATGGTACAAGCGTCAGATGAATTACTATACAGTTTTGTGGTCCCAGCTCCCATTTTAGCTGACGTACAGACTCTATATACGGAAGCGATTCTATATCGCCCACCGTACCGCCTATTTCAGTAATAACGATATCATATTTATCTCCCGAACTGACAAGTTTTATCCTTCTTTTTATTTCATCGGTAATATGAGGAATAACCTGAACCGTTTTTCCAAGATAATCACCCTTTCTTTCCTTATTAATTACAGACTGATATATTCTACCAGTAGTAACATTATTTGCCTGGCTTGTCGGTACATTTAAAAACCTTTCATAATGGCCCAGGTCAAGATCTGTTTCAGCACCGTCAAGAGTTACATAACATTCTCCGTGCTCATAGGGATTAAGCGTACCAGGATCCACATTTATATAAGGATCGAGTTTCTGAATTGTTACCGAATAACCTCTGGCCTGTAATAACTTAGCAAGCGAAGATGAAATAATACCTTTTCCTAGTGAAGAAGTCACACCTCCTGTAACGAATACGTACTTAACGTCTGCCAAAGCAATGAAAGTTTATTTGTTAATTAAATTATAATATTTTCATTAATCATCAAGACCAGACTGGTCTATTATCTTAACTTTTTCTTCCAGAGTTTTAATCAGCTTTTTGGCATTCTCTATTTTTTCTTCAACTTCTTTTATCATAGTATCCGCATTAGTAGATTTTGCAAAGAAACCAATATTATTCTCCCATAACACGATATCACCCTCGAGCTGCTTAATTTTAATAAAGAATTTATCCCTCTCGTTTCTTACTTTTCGCGAAGCTTTTGGATTTGCCTTAAGATTATCGAGTTTGGTTTTATACTTAAGGATACTCCTGTCTTCATCTGCAATTTTCAGTTTATCAAATTCCTTATTGATTGCGGTTCTGTATTTATTGGTGATCTCATCTTTTACATTAAAAGGAACGAAGCCTATCTCGGTCCATTTCCTCTGAATCTCCTTCAGATGTTCGAAAGCAGCCTGAACATCTGACCCGGGTTCAAATTTTTCAAGTTCATCAATTAAGGCAAGCTTGGCTTTGAGGTTATCTTCGTATGATGTATCAAGAGCTGCAAAAAATTCAGTTTTCCTATTGAAGAAATGGTCACAAGCTTTCCGGAATCTTTTCCAGCATTTTTCCGATTGTTTTCGTGGTATGGGACCAATTTCTTTCCACTCTTTCTGAAGCTTAATCAGGGCATCAGAGGTTGCTTTCCAATCGGTACTTTCCTGAAGAGATTCAGCCTGTATACATAATTCGGTCTTAAGTTGAAGATTATTCAGTTGAATCTCCTTGTTATCAGCATAAAACCCTCTTTTCTTTTCAAAAAAGGTATCACAGGCTTCTCTGAATCTCTGATAAACTTTATTATTCTGTTTTTTAGGAGCAAATCCGATTGTCCTCCACATTTTTTGAAGTTCGACAACCTTTTCAGCACGTTCATCAAATTCTTTGAAGTTTTTGATTTCAAGTAAATTTATTGCATCCACTTCTTCACAAAGAGCTATTTTGGCATCAAGATTTTTTTTCTGATCGTCTTTCTGTTTTTCGAAGTACTCATGATGTCTCTTATTGATCTGAGAAGTTGCTTCTTTGAATCTCTCCCAAATCTCATTTTTCGATTCCTGTGGAACCGGCCCGATTTCGCGCCATTGATTATGAAAATCCTGTAATGATCTGAATGCATTTACCGGATTCGGCTCAAGAAGAAGTTCTTCAGCCCTTTCACATAATCTAACCTTTGATTCGAGATTCTTTTTCAGATCAAGGTCCCTGAGTTCCTTATTTATTTTAATGTAATCATAGAAGATCTCTACATAATGATGATAATTCTCCCATAGGTCTTTAAGCGAATTCTGAGGTACGACGCCAATTGAATGCCATTCATTCTGTAATGATCTGAAATCATGAAAAGTTTTATTTATAGATTCTTCTCTATTGACAAGGTCCTTGATTTTGTCAATAATATCGTATTTTTTCTTAAGATTTTCGAATTTTTCTGCTTCTTGTATCTTATTATAATCAGTTTTTTTCTCTTTATATTTTTCAAGAAGATGTTTTACGCGTGCATCATCAGGATCAACCCATTGTCTGTATTCTTCAATCTTTCCGCCACCCTCAAGGAATTTGGTTTTTCGCTCTTCTGATTCGCTCTTAAGTTTTTTATAGAAGAGAATTTTGATCCTTTCCACATCGTCTCTTATTTCCACAGTGGGCCTGTTTTCAACAATAAGGCCTAATGTTTCAACAAGTTCATGCTTGGAATAGCCTGAATAATCAACTTTAGGCAGTTCTATGTCGTCAAAGGATTGAGTTTCATCAGATGCAATTTCTGCAATTACAGTTTCGTGAGTCTCAGTTTCATCAGATGCAATTTCTTCAATTACAGTTTCGTGATTCTCAGTTTCATCAGATGCAATTTCTTCAAATACAGTTTCGTGAGTCTCAGCTTCATCAGATGCAATTTCTTCAATTACAGTTTCGTGAGTCTCAGTTTCTTCAGTAATTTCCTTCTCTCCATCAGGTTCAATTTCCAACTTATTCTCTTCATTTTTAATCACTTCGTCTGGTAAATCTTCTTTTTTTTCAGGAGTTTCCAGAGAGTCAGATTCTTGCGCGTTTACCGCTTGTGTGGCATCCTCAGTTCCGAGGGCATTATCATTTGCCCCGGATTGTTCTTCACGAACAGAGTCATCCGGATTTTTCTTGGTCATAATCAATCCTTTTATAATTCAGCTCTTTATCAGTAATTTACACCACGGCAATCCATGGGATTTTCAGAGTACGAAAATATTGAAATATTTAATAAAACTCAAAGTTTTGCCATAAATAAATTTGAGAATCAGATATTAAGACAATTTGGAAGAAAGTGGAGAATAGAAAGAATTATTTACAAATCGTCTTATCAACCAGTCATTTTAAGAATTAAGCAGGATAAAGTATATATTTGAGTGAAAATTCAGGCATTAATTTAATTTTAAACAAAGACAATAAATCATAAATCAATATGCATAATTTTCAAATCCTTATAATTATTGCTGTGATAGCCTTTTTAGCAATTAGGTTATATAAAAAATACGGTAAGAAAAATAAAAATGATCAGGGAATCAATACAAATCCTTCTTCCGGTAAATCTGTTCCATCCTCCTCAAAAGATGAAGATTATGAACCTTATTCGAAAAAATGACCAGGGATTATTTTTTATTTCTTGAGACCATATACCTGAAAGGATTAATGAGCTTTTGCAGCAGTCTGATATTTTCAGTGATTATCTCAGCGGTACCCTGCATATTCTGAGTGAAATCGAGATTTTTTCCATATAAAGTAGAAAGACCCTGCGGCAGTTCAATTTCAATAACGTAGGTATTGCCTGATGGCACCAGTGATTTAGATTTTACGATACCTCTAACCATTCCATATTCCAGGTACGGATAACCACTTAGTTTAATATTTACTGATTGCCCTGTTTTTACTTTTCCTGAACTTTGCATCTGAAGATATATTCTGCCCAGAAAGCTGCCTGTTTCAACGGGTACTATAGTTACAACGGGTTCATCTTTTACCACTGACTGATTTGCACTCCAGTATTTTGTAAATGAAACTATTCCTTCTATAGGCGAAATGAGCAGATAATTATTTTCCCACAGATTAATTTGTGCTTTCAGGTTAAGAAAAGACTCGCGCAAAACCGAAACAAACTTTTGCTTTTCTTCCACCCTTGTTATACGGTAATCTTCGAGAAGCTGGCGTTTTTCGGCAAGATCAATTGTTTTAGATGAGTGGTCAAGCCGTGCCTGCTGCAAGTCTATATTAACCTTTAATAACGCCTGATGTGAAGTCTCTAACTCACTTTCAGGAATTACCTTCCCGGTAAAAAGGGAGGAATCTCTATTATATTTTTTTTCTTCAAGCCGCTGATTTTCAGAATATAGTTTTTCTTTAATACTTAATCTGCTGATAAATTCCTGAATTCCTTTTATTTCTTCTGTCAATGAAGTTATCCTGCTGCCATAAAAGTCGTTTGAAACATAATTATTCAAGTCAGAAAGATTTTTCAGGAAACCGGCATAATATTCCTGAAGCTCGCCCAGGTGCGAAAGCTGAGGTAATAACCTATAAGATTGTAATTCGGGTTCAGTGATAGTATCTATTGTTTTTTTGAGAAGTTCAATTTCGTCCAAAGAGGCTGTAGTTTCCATAACAGCAACAAGTTGACCTGCTTTTACCTTTTCTCTTTCCTTAACAAAAAATGAGTTGATATGTCCAGTTATTTTAGTTACCAGCGTAACAGGAGGGTTCGTTGTGGTAATCTCAATCGGTGCAGGTATTGTATCAGGATATTTTATCAGCCAGGCGAAGACGATAAAAAGAACAAAAATTGATAATAAGATAGTAGTTCCCCAACGGAGTATCCTTCCGGGGGGTCTACCCATAATCTCTCTGACCGGGTCGGAATATAATATTTCAGGTTTCTGATCTTTCATATAGTCTTGTTAACCGCCAAGTTCAAGTTGATTTTTTACAAGATTATAATAAGCACCTCTTTTCTCAATAAGTGTTTCGTGTGTACCTGTTTCAATTATTCTGCCACTATCCAAAACAACAATTTTATCAGCGTTTCTTACAGTACTCAGACGATGTGCTACAACAATAACTGTTTTGCCTTTAAAAAATTCTGCAAGGTTCTCAACAATGACTTTTTCATTGTTAGCATCGAGAGAATTAGTTGCTTCGTCGAAAATTATGATATCCGGATTCTTATATATTACTCTGGCGATAAGTAAACGTTGTTTCTGTCCTTCGCTTAAACCGTGACCATTTGCACCTATTTTGGTATTATAACCCATAGGAAGAGATTCAATAAATCCTTTTATGTTTGCAATTTCAACAGCTTTAATAAGGTTTTCCTCGTTGATTTCTTCTTCTCCCGGAGCAATATTTGCAGCAATTGTGTCGGGAAATAAAAAACCATCCTGCATAACCGCACCCACTTTTTTTCTCCACACTTTCAGGCTTATATTTGATAAACGCAAGTCGCCAAGAAGTATTTCGCCTTCAACAGGATGATAAAACCCAAGAAGCATCTTTAACAAAGTAGTTTTGCCGCTTCCACTGGTTCCAACTATTGCAGTAATATTATTTTCTTCAATAAAAAGGTTAATATCTTTTAAGGCAAAAGGTGAACGCGGACCTTCATACTGATAAGAAAGACTATTAAAATATATGTCCTTTTTATCAGGAAGTTTTCGCACTTTCACTTCTGGATCAGGTTCCTCTTCTTCCATGTTGTGCACTTCAGCCAGACGGTCTAAACTCATTTTTGCATCCTGCGACATACGGAAAAATCCAATTATCTGACTCACAGGCACGTTAAGCTGCCCAATAATAAACTGTACAGCAAGCATCATACCCAGGGTCATGTTACCTTTAAGAACTGCTGTTGCTGCCACAATGGTAATAAGAACATTGGTTACTTCGTTTATAAATGTTGCACCGGCAGACTGATATTGAATAAGGCTAAGTCCTTTTACTTTTAAACCAAACAAGGTGGCCTGGAGCCGTTCCCAATCCCAACGCATACTTAATTCACTTTGCGTCAGTTTGATCTCCTGCATACCGTTTACAATGTTTATGAGCTTGCTCCCTGAAACAGACATCTGCTTAAAACGCTGATGATCGAGACGGGCTCTTGATTTCATAAACATTGAAACCCATAAAATGTATAAGATTGAACCTGTCAGAAATAATGCAAGGATCTTCAGACTATAGATAGCCAGCACAATACCGAATACAAACAGATTGAAGAAAGAGAACAAAATGTTAAGGCTGGCGGAAGTAAGGAATTCTTCAATCCTGTTATTATCTTCAATTCGCTGAAGAATATCTCCCGTAAGTTTTGTATCAAAGAATGCAACTGGCAAAGACATCAGTTTCTGGAGAAATCCCGATATGATTGCAACATTAACTCTTGCACCAATATGAAGCAGTAGCCATCCTCTTATGAACTCAACAGACATTCTCCCGATAACAAGGGCAAGCTGGGCGAAAAGGATCATGTAAATAAATCCTATATCATTATTATTCAAACCAATATCAATAATTGCCTGAGTCAGGAAAGGTATTACCAGTTGGATGCAGCTACCCAGAAAAAGCCCGAGAACAAGCTGGTATAGATATTTTTTGTAAAGCCGGAAATATTTAAACAGAAATCTGAAACCGTTTCGTTTTTCCTTCTCATTCTCATTATTATAGAATTCCGGGGTAGGTTCAATTATTAAAACCAAACCGACAGGTTTTTCGTCAACTACTGTAGATGTCCAGTTCTTCACAAATTCTTCACGAGTGAATGTAATAAAGCCCACTGCCGGATCAGCCACCCATACTTTATCATTCTTAATTTTATAGACTACAACGAAATGTTTCTGACGCCAGTGAACAATACAAGGCAATGGAACATTCTCAGCCATTATTTCAAAAGGGATCTTAACGCCTATAGTTCTAAAGCCAAGAGAATCTGCAGCTTCAGAAAGTCCCAGGAATGAAACGCCTTCCCTTGTTATATAACACTTTTTTCTGAGTGTTTCAAGAGAAAAATTTATTTTGTAAAAGCCTGCTACCATTTTAAGGCATGCAGGACCACAATCCATGGCATCAGGTTGTTTTACAAAGGGAAATGACATCTTAGAATTCCGGAAATTTATTTTTAGGCAAAAAGTAAAGATATTTATATTTTGGTTATGATAATCCCATGTTTAAGATAAAATCAGAACCTCATAGCCCGTAAAAAGAGTTTTGGAATTTGGAAATACTATATTTGCCGTTAGATTTTCAAGCGACAAGAGGTTGTTTAAAAAAATTTCTGATATTGACATAATTAATGGCGTTCGTGATCAGGATGATAAAATACTGAACTGGCTTTATGATAATTATTTTCAATCCGTTAAAAATCATGTTCTTTCTAATAGCGGTTCAAATGAAGATGTTTCAGATGTTTTCCAGGATAGTATAATCGTACTTTATAACCAGATCACCGGAAATAATATGGATCTTACCACAGATCTAAAAGGATATTTTTTCGGAATTGCCCGTAATGTCTGGAGTGCACTGCTCCGAAAAAAACAAAAGACAATAGAGCTGGAAATTGACCTTCCGGATGAAGAAGAAACCGAGGGGCAGGCAGATCCAGTTCTTGAAAGAATTGTAAGCAGAGTATTCCAGGAATTAAAACCCGATCAGCAAATGGTACTGAATTTATTCTCTGAAGGCCTTTCTTATGAGGAAATAGCCTTTAAAATGAACCTCAAAAATGAGGTTTATGCACGAAGAAAAAAATATCTCAGCAAGGAAGTTCTTCTCGATCTTATTAAAGCAGATCCTGAATATCAGGAATATTTTCGTTTCCGGTAATAAACTCCGGCAAGTAAACCAAGAATTATAAGAATAGCTGAAGGTATGATAATCAACTTTCGGGGATAGTATAATGGAGTATTATTGCCATATACAACAAGAGTCGCCCAGAAGTATGGATGAGATCTTAACTGATCTGCATTTTTAAGAAATGTCATTCTTGCTCTTTTAAGTGAAACGCTTTTCGAATATCCTTTCCTGAGGTTATCGTAGAACTTTTCAACAATCTCAGTTCCTGACTTGTCTTCAATTTCCCACATCGACATCACCACGGACTGACTACCTGAATAAATAAACCCTCTTGCAAGACTTAAAATTCCTTCACCTGAATATAAAAGACCGCTGCCGGTATTACAGGAACTCAGGAATACCATTTTAGCCTTAAGTGGAATACCATAAACCTCATATGTTTTCAGAAAGCCGTCTTGCGGAGAATCATTTCCCCTGGAGAAAATAAGAGTAGAATGCATCGGATCTTTATCATTCAGGAGCGTATGCATTGCCAGATGAATTATGTCGTACTTTCCGGACTCCCTTTTATAAACAGATTCTTTTGCTTTACTGTTTTCAAATAGCTTCCCACCTGTGAGATCAGAAACATATTTTGCCTCCTGACGGGCAAAAGGCAGATCATTCAACACTCCCATTCCTCCTTGCCTCGACATTAAAGTAGATTGAATATCAATAGGCTCAGGATAATCAGGAGCAAATGCAATTAATTTATTATTTCTTCCATACTCCTTCTTAACTGATTCTGCGGCGAAGGTTGCAGAGTAAGTATACGAGATGTCATAACTATCCATAAGATAACTTATATCTTTATACCTGATACCTCCTCCGGCTAAAGTCGATGACGGAATTGTTTCAAATGGCAGATACGATAGTATATTGTCAGGAGATATTAATATCCTGTCAGATATAAGATAAGGCTTTATAGGTTCAATAAGTTTCTTGTACAATGTGTACCCGATTGTCTGAAATTCATTGAACTTCAGATAAGCATCATCCGATGGTGAAGGCATTGAAAGTAATAGCCTGAACTTTCTTATGCAGTTAAAAAACGACGAATCCACCGGAATCGCAAGTATTTGCTGATACCTTCTGTTAACTATAAAGGTATAGAGTACGGTGTCTGACAAAACGTAATTTATATAATTACCGTTATGACCTACTATCGAAGGAATATCCTTGAGTCCGGCCATCTGAGTGTTGTACTTTATAGCATAATACTCAGGATATTTTTTTTCAATAACCAGTATAAGCGAATCTCTTTTCCTGCTGTAGTTCAGAAGGTTTTCCTTCCAATTTGAAATTAAAGTCATATTCGGTTTCTGACTCGAAGATTCTTCTGATATATGCGCATTTATGAGACTTATTTCACGCTGGAGATCACGCTCAATGTCGCCGATTTCAGATGGAATATGGAACTGGGCTGCTTTAAGTTCTCTTGTCGAAGTAAGTAATCCTGCAACTTTGCTTTTCTCTGAATATTCAAAAGCCTTTTCAAGGTATTGTCGGTTATGACTTATATTGTAAAGAAGATTAAAATCGCGAATTGCATGAAGATAAGAATCTCTGTACTTGTCACCCAGGATTAGCCTGCTATCTTCTTCACTTATGTTTATTCTGGCTTTATCAAGAAGTGAAACAATTAATTCTGAAGTATTTGAAGCTGCTTCAAGTATTCTCTCATCAGCCTTCTTCCTATAAATGTCCCATAAAATATTATACTTTAGATTAAGTATTTTCAATGATGTATTATCAGGCTTTAAAGTTTCAAAAGCTGGATTTGCAAAGTTTCCGCTAAAAGTTGCATCACCTCTCTCAGGGAAGAGTAACGAATGGATAACTTCAAGAGCTTTTTCGGATTTACCGGCTTTTTCCAAAGCCCTGGAATAACCAATACAGACAGAAGTTTTAAGGAGCAGATCCTGATTATTGTTTTTAAGATATGAAAGACAGAGTATATAATTCTCAATTGATCTTTTTGTATCTGACATATATTCAAGTAAATAATTAGAATAATTGTTGAGCACTTCAAAATAGTTATGTGGATTCTGACTATATGTGGCTTTTGCCCTGGTGAGTGCATCTCTTAGCAGTTTTTCACCTTTTTCCACATGTCCTCTATTACCAAGAAAAATACTATAGCTATTTATTAAATTCAATGCCAAAGGCGAATTTTTTAAAATAGCAAGTCTGACACCCTTATCGTAATATTCGGCTGATTCGGAAGTAAGACCCAGAGAATTGTAATTTATTGCAAAACCGTTCAAAACATTAATATAGCTTTCGTCATGATCTAATTTTGAATTTTTATAAATAGATTCAGTCTTATCAAAGTAAATTTTTGCTTTTGAATAGTCAGCCAGCCTGTAAGAACATACACCTAAATTAAAATAAAGGTCAGCCAGAACAGTTGGGGAGATAGCTTTACTATTCTGGTTTGCAATAGTTAATGCAATATTTGAATTTGTTATAGCTTTCTCATATTCTTTCAGATCAGTATAAGCACTGATAAGTGATAAATATGAATTTAATAAGACGGGGCTTGATTCACCATATATGGTTTTTCCGACTTTCAGTGACTTAGATGCATAATATTCAAATTCATTTAATTCACCCAGATTAGCGAAAGCAACACTCAGATTATACAGCGCTCTGGCATAAAGGTTATCAATTTTCTTATTTTTTTCTTTAACTGAAATGCAAAGGGTAAGGTAATGGATCGCTTCCTTGTAGCTTCGGGTCAATAGTTGATAAATGCCGAGATAATAATACGATTCTGCCAGAGTACTATCAGGTAAGTTTTCAGAATTTATTTTTTGCGAGATCTTCTCAACAATAAGTTTGCCGTTTACCAGGTCACCTATCGTTAACAGACCCTTAAGAGTTTCATTAAGGCTTTTTGTATCTGAGAACCCGGTATTGTTAAATTCCAGCTTTGAGTTGTTATTAATCGAAAGAGCTGCAGTGGCTACGCCTGTGCCATATAATAAAGAACCACAAAGATACCCTGCAGAAACAATTATATATGTTAGAATTCTGAAAAGCTGATTATGAAAATTCATAAACAAATTTCATCGTGTAATGCAATCCCCAATTTTTTCCCTGGCAAAGATAATAAAACCAAATTAAATTCCTTCTGTGGAAAAAATATTACACTTCATAACTATTTGATAATGTGCAGATAAAAAAATATATTAAAAATAATTGATTTTTTCGTGTCACAAAACGGTGTACTCCGACATGTATGAGTGTAGAAAATGAATTAAGTAAAACCTAACTAATAATAAAAATATGAAAACCCTGAATTCCAAGTTGACAAAAGACATTTTCACCGAGTTTGTTCTTTCAAATGAAGAAATGATTTGTGTTCGTGGTGGCGACAATGAAGGAACTATAAAAACAGTAATGCCTCCGATAGTGATCTGAAAACATATAAATATCCTGTTTTAACAAAAGCAGGCAAACAGATTTTGAAATTTTATGCCGATTTATTATAAGTTTAGAGTATTAAATAATATATCTGGCTGATTGCTTTGAGGAAGCATGGAAATTTGGGAATAAACAGTTGATACAGAGTAGTATTTTACTCAGGTATTAATAGTAAGAGAATATGAAATTTATTTAAATCAAATATCTGAAATTCATGAAAACAGTTGACTTTTCATATTTCATCGAAAGGTATAATGCCGGTGAGATGAGCGAGGTAGAAAAACAATGGTTCCTGAAGGAGCTGGAAGGAAACCAGAAACTCAGGGATGAAGTCAATCTCAGAAAGCGTACAGATGAGATTCTTAAGAACCAGGATGTAATGTCCTTAAGAACAAAGCTCGCCAATATTGAGAAACAACGAAAAGAAGCAAAACCACCGGTAAAAGTCTTAAAAAAGACTATCTATATCAGGTATGCCGCCATTTTTGCAGGTCTTATTCTGATTGGGAGCTTATCATTGTTTCCAGGGAAAACACTTACACCTGAGAAGATAATGAAACAGTATTATAAAGTTTATGAACCGCCTACCAGCCAGAGGTCGGTTCAATCGGTGACAGATGCTGATTTTACACTTGCTGTGGAGTTCTATAATACTCATGACTACGAGAAGGCCGAAGTTCTATTCAATAAAGTTCTTGAAAAGAAGCCTAATGACATGCAGTCGGTATTATTAAAAGGCGTTTCAAATTTTGAAGACAAAAAATATCCTGAAGCAAAACAATCATTTGATAGGGTAATTGACGACAAAAACAATCTTTATATTGACCATGCTCAATGGTATCTGGCTTTATGTTATCTCAATACCAATGAAACGGAAAAAGCAAAACAACTTCTGAAAAGTATTGGAAAAGAGAATGGTATTTATAAGGAGGATGCGAAAAAAATAATCAGAGGATTAAAGTAAAAATTAAGGGAACTGAAACAGATATGGTTTCCATATGGAGACAAGGACTCATTACAGAAGATCAGATTAAGGGAGGGAAATATGAATTCATCAAATAATAAAATGGTAAATTGTCCAACAGTCTTAACAGGGATGTCTCATGAAATGAGAACACATATGAATGCAATTGTTGCATTCTCATTTCTGATGAAAGATAATAGTTGCAACAATTCGGATCGTGAGGAATTCAGCAACCAGATATTAAATTCATGTGAACAATTACTTGGTTTGTTTGACAGCTTTCTTGATTCGGCAATAATCGATACCGGAAATTCGAAATCGGATTCGAAAATTTATAAACTCAATAGTTTTCTTGATGACCTTCTTTCGGAATTCAGGGAAGAACTTCAAAAGGACGGTCGCAAGAATATTGAACTCGTCACCGATATTCAGTTATCGGATTCTACTGAAGTAATTATAGATAAGAACAAGATTTACAGAGTTATTCGCAGTTTGTTCCAGAATTCAATTAAAAACACCAAATCAGGTTACATTAAGATCGGATACTTTCTCAGGGATGAAAAAGTAAACTTCTATATTCTCGACTCCGGCCAGGGTTATTTCAAATGCAAAGAATTTCTTCATTCTGAAGACTTGAACGAATCTCTAGTTCTACATAATGATACATATACAGCTATCAACATTACCCTGGCCAAGAAATTAATTCAAATGTTGGACGGCTCAATAGCGGTAGAGTGCAATGGCCTTACCGGCACTGGGATCTACATTTCAATTCCGGTAAAAGTATTGGTAAACTCCAACATTAACATCAATAAATATCAGAATACCATGATTGCAATATGATAACAGTAAGAATATTTCAATTCAATGTCTGAATTCAATCAGAGTGAAAGCGAATGGCTGCCTTACCAATAGACAGCCATTTCTTTATTTTTTTAATTCAATAATCTTAGCTTCAGTTCTTCTGTTTAATTTTCTGCCTTCAATAGTTACATTATCTCCAAGAGGCGAAGTGTTACCATATCCCTTATATTTTAACCTGTCAGCAGAGATTCCTTTTTTGATAAGATAGTTTACCACCGACAAGGCTCTTTTTTCAGATAGTGCCAAATTATATTGTGATGAACCAGTAGAATCGGTATAGCCACCTATTTCCATAATCAGACTTTTATTTTCTGACAGAAGTGTAACAAGATTATCAAGTTCTGTCATTGATTCCTTTTTCAGTTGCCATGAGTCAACCTCGTAAAACACATTTGAAAGTTGCATTTTTGCTCCCACCTTCGCAGGACTAAGAACAATTTTCTTGATAAAAGGCTCCGAAGCTGTATGAATCCCTTCAAACATAAAGTTCTCTGAATAAAAAAGGTATCCCTGCTTGCTAACATTTATCCCATAATTATATCCTGAAGGAAGACAAACAAGAAAATTACCTGTTTCATTAGTAGTATTTTTAATAATTACCTTACCAGTTGAAAGATTAATCAGCTCATAATCTGCAGTTAATAACTTTCCTGTTGCTCTATCATAGACTTTACCTTTCATGTAAGACACAGGATTTGGGCGTGCTGATTCATATAGGTTAAAAGTGAAAATATCTTTCCCCATTGACTTATCTCTTTCAGAGGAATAATATGCTTTTTGCCCTCCGGCTTCAATTATAAGCCCCATCTCATCATTAAATGTGTTTATCGGATAACCAAGATTCTTCGGTTCTGTCCAGGTGCTGTCATTCTTTAGCCTGGTAACAAAAAGATCAAATCCTCCCATGCCTACTCTGCCATCGGAAGCGAAATAAAGTGTTTTTCCGTCAAAATGGAAAAAGGGTGACATTTCATCGCCTTCTGTATTTATTACACTGCCAAGATTAACGGGTTCAGACCACATATTTTTATCGTTCAACTTTGAATACCAGATATCTTTACCACCGAATCCACCAGGTCTGCTGCTCGAAAAAAACAGTGTTTTTCCGTCAGCGCTTATCGAAGGTGTAGATTCCCAGTGATTTGTATTTACAGGAGCACCCAGATTAGAAGGCACAGACCACTTTCCATTATAAAATGCTGAAAAATAAAGATCACAATTACCAAATCCTCCCGGTCGGTTACATGCAGTAAAAATCATATAACTGCCATCAGAAGAAAGAGTCTGAGCTCCTTCATTCTGACTGGTATTAAGAGGAGCTCCGGCATTATATGCCTGTTGCCATTCATTATTAGAAAACTGGCTTATATAAAAATCTTCCTGTACAACTCCCTTAAAATCCTTATTGTTAGAAATATTTGGCTGCCGGGTAAATATGAGTGTATGACCATCTGCTGTAATCGAAGGCCAATATTCATCATCACTCGTATTTATCCCGCTGCCTACACTGACGGGATTGAAAGGAACAGGTTTCTTCATTGCTTTGATTGCAAATTCGCAGTTTTTAACATTCTTTTCTGAAGCTATCCTGTTTTTAGCCAGCATATTTTCCTGAGCAAGATAAACTTTGAAATGAATGAGAGCATTAGAATAGTCCCCTGACATCATTTCAGTATTTGCAAGACTGAAAAAAACAGGTTTAAAGAACAGTGAATCAACCCTGATTGCTGCTTTATAATTTATTGAAGCTTCGGGATACCTTTTCTGCTTTTCCATAAGTTCTCCCAGCATCATATAAGCTTCATAAAAATTATTATCATATGAAATTGCTTCCTTAAATTCACTTTCAGCTTTGTTAAAATCGTAATAATCGTATGCAGACACACCCTCATTATAGACCTTGAGAGCTTTGGCCGAAGTGGTATGCAAGCCCTGTGAGAAACTGACACCTGATGTTAAACTGCTGATTATCAAAATCAATATAGGAAATATGTATTTCATAGCTTATTCATGGGATATGCATATATTTGTGGACCTGAAGTGAGATTCTCCATATTGGGTTTTTCTTAATATACATTACAATTTCAGGAATTATAGTATCAAATCTGCTCCACTCAGGCTGCAGAAATAACCTGCACTCTCTGCTTACCAGTCCACGATACTTTTCAGCCCATTCAAAATCATCTTTATCCTGGATAATAACCTTCAGCTCATCGGCGCGTTCACAATTTTCGATCAGTGGCGGCATATTCCTTTTCGGTGAAAGACAAATCCAGTCCCAGGTTCCGCTTAATGCATAAGCTCCTGAAGTTTCAATAAAAGTACTTATATTTTTGTTTCGTAAACCATTACAAAGAAAATCGAGGTTCCACATAAGGGGTTCTCCGCCTGTAACAACCACTGAATCTGCTCCTGATTCAACGACATGTTTGATAATTGATACCGCATCGACCATAGGATGCAAAGCAGGATTCCACGAAAAGCGCGAATCACACCAACTACATCCAATATCACATCCTCCCAGTCTCACAAAGTAAGCTGCCTTGCCTGTTTGAAATCCTTCGCCCTGTAACGAAAAAAACTCTTCAACAACCGGCAGCCTGGTTCCATCAGAAAGTATATTTTGTTGTTTTTCCACTTTTTTTTATTTCAAATCTATTTATTTCTCCCGAAAAGTAAAGAGTATTCAGACGCTTTAGCCCTCTTAACCCAGTTTTCCGGAATAATCTTCCAGTTATTCAGAGGTACGGGATTAATTGTTTTAGTTGTTTCTATCGATTGTAAAATATAATATCTAAGATCGCGATCAGTTGAGGAAATGAATCTCTTTTTGAGTTCGTCTTTTGGTATTCCGGCACCTTCTGTGAAATGCCCTCCTCCTCCGTTACCACGATATGAGTTAACGGCAACTTTGTACATTTTATTTGTGTCGAAAGGTCTTCCATCGGTAAAACCCGTTATTGTGATTCTCGAACCTTCCGGTTTGCTTACATCAACAGTATAATTTATTCCAGCAGCTGAATCAAAATTATATGATTGGTTTTTAAACCAGGCTTTATCATTTACAATAGCCGGTAGTCCGTTCTTTCCCAAACGTAATTTAAGTAACAGATCATTCGGCCCTTTCATTGTATTTAGCCATTCCGAATACGAATACTCGAGATATTTCTTTACTTCTTCACCTGATAATGACATGGTATAGAGCATATTCTCATATCTATAGAGTTTAAACATATCTCCAACAGTTATCGGACCTTTATTGATCTGAACATCAAATGAAAGAGGAGCAGCAAACGAAATGTCGGCACCTGTAATTTTTAGTTGAATAGTTTGAATCATATCTATAAAAGCCGATGAACCAAAGTAAGCATCTCTTGACGTGATCGTTGCTGATGAGTACCCTATTACCCTGTTAACAAAATCATCAATTGTCTTATACTGAGATTTAAACTTTGAAATGAATCCCGTATCAGGTTTAAAATCAGCAACATTTATAATCTTTCCCGAAAGTTTAATGGACCTCTTACCTTTTACCTTTTGCGAACCGAAGGTAATGTCAGCTTCAGCAAGTTTTTCGGATCTGCTTCCACCATTAAGAATCAATACCGTATCTCCAATGGAATTGACAAATTTTTCATTAGCTACCTTATGGTCATGTCCGGTAAAAATGATATCAAACCCAGGAACATTGTAAGCAACAGCAGCAGAGCCATTTTCATCAACATCACCGGTATGCAGCAGTTTTGTATTGTTTCTGTTCCACCCCGAATGGAATAAACCAACCACCAGGTCAGGCTTTTCCTTTAAAATAACAGGCATCCATTGTCTGGCAGTTTCAACCATATCTTTAAATTCCATTCCGGAATATAATTCAACAGGAAGCCAGTTTGGAATTGCAGGAGTAACAAGTCCGAATACAGCAACCTTTATTCCGTCTTTATTGATAATTGTATAGGGTTTGAAATAGGGTTTGCCTGTTCTTATATCGACAGCATTTGCCGCGAGTAATGGAAATTGATATTCTTTAACCAATCGGTCATATACGGCATGTCCGGCTTCAATGTCGTGGTTGCCGACAGTACATGCATCATAACCCATATAATTCATTACTTCAGCTACAAAATGAGGTTTTATAGTATCGATAAAATTATAATAATATACTTCAGGCTGACCCTGGAGATTATCTCCATTATCGAGCAGGACAGTAGCATCTTTTTCTTTTCTGTTTTGCTTAATATAATCATAGGATGACGCCATTGAATAATTTAATTTTTCTTTTTCAATGAAATCATAAGGCAGTATAACACCATGCACATCTGTTGTCTCAATAATACTGATACTCTTTTTGCCTGTTCCGGAACATGAAACAAGAATTAATAAAAAGAGCAATTTAAAAATCAGAGAACTTTTCGATTTTTTCATCATTTCCAAAATATTTTTGACGTCAAACTTAGGAAAGAATAACCATTTTTAATTAATATCATATATGTTATTGATCAGTTAACAGTGATAAGTATATATTTGTCTCAAAAATAGGAAAATGGTAATAACAGGACTAGAATCAGTTTTAAATGAGTTTCCTGCCAAACTTAAAGGAAAAAGGATTGGAATTTTATGCCATGCCGCAAGTGTCACAAAAGACTATAAACATATTTCTGACCTATTCTTTCAAAGGAAAGACTGTAATTTAGTTGCTCTCTTTGGGCCCCAGCACGGAATTCATGGTCAGACCCAGGACAATATGATTGAGTGGCAAAGCCAGAAACATCCAGCTCTAAATATTCCACTTTACAGTCTTTATGGAATAAACCGTAAACCGACTCTTGAAATGTTAAATGGAATCGATGCCTTTATTGTTGATTTGCAGGATGTCGGAGCCAGGTTATATACATATATCTGGACTGTCAAACTGTGTATGGAAGCATGCACTGAATACGGGATACCGATTTGGGTGCTTGACAGACCAAATCCGATCGGAAGAATTCAATATGATGGTCCGGTACTCAAAAAGGAATATTTTACTTTCGTAGGTGGAGCTTCAATACCATTATGTCATCGTATGACTATTGGAGAAATGGCTCTTTGGATCAAAGAGTATTATTACCCCCGCTGCGACCTGAATATAGTAACTCTGAAAAACTGGCAGAGATCATCATTATTCAGTGATACAGGTCTCCCGTGGGTTCTGCCCTCTCCAAATATCCCAACTGTTCAGACAGCATTGGTATATCCTGGTACGGTGCTTATTGAAGCACTTAATCTATCTGAAGCCAGAGGCACTACAATACCTTTCGAACTTTTCGGTGCTCCATTTATCAATTCTGAAAAGCTCAAAAAAAATCTTAATGAACGTCATATTGCAGGATGTGCGTTCCGACCCCATGATTTCATTCCTACTTTCCATAAATTCTGCGGGGAACTTTGTTATGGTATGCAGATCCATATTACCAATATCGACATTTTTAAGCCGGTAGCGACTGTTCTTGAAATCTTAGATGCAATTATTGAAACATCAGAACCGGAAGCTCTGAAATTCAAGCAGCCACCCTATGAATATGAATATAATCTGATGCCTTTTGATATCCTTTCGGGTGATTCGGGAATGAGGGAATCATTACTTTCGCGAAATATTACCAGCGTGGAAAAAGAGAGATGGGCAAACGAAATTGAAGAATTCAGGAAAGAATTCAGCCAAATTGCAATTTATTCCGAATAAGCTGAAAAAAAATTAAGACAGACTATTTTTGTTTGAGATTCGCGATTAGCTTTTCTATGAGATTTTGCGAGAGAATCGGTTTAATAACATAATCATTAAAACCGGAATTGAGAATTTTCTCCTTATCTCCGAGCAGACCATAGGCTGTCTGAGCAATGATGACCATATCCTTATTGGCCTCCCTTATCTTACTCAGTGCAGTGTAACCGTCGAGTACAGGGAGCTGAATATCCATCAGAATAATATCTATGTCGGGATTATTCACTGCAACGTTTACCGCCTCTTGTCCATCTCCGGCATTCAGGATTATTACACCTGCCTTTTCAAGTATCTTATTGAGATAGAGTCTGCTTGATAAGTCGTCCTCAACAATTAAGATTTTTTTGCCCTTTAAAAACTCATTTTCCATAGTTAAAATATTATTCAAAAAGTCCGTCATCTCTGAGGAGAAGTAAAATTGCAGAATGTGGAACCACTATATATTTTTCCTTATTGAACTCTATCTCTATTGCGCTATTCTGAAGATAAACAGCCTGATCTCCTTCTCTGGGTTGAAGGGGAACATATTTTGGTTCATCAGAGCTGTTCTTCCAGGGTTCATCATTATCATTAACCGAAGGGATCGGATAACCCGGACCTACTTTAACAACATAGCCAATCTGGACTTTTTCATTTTCATTTACACCAGGAGGAAGTAATAATCCACTTTTTGTCATAGACTGAGGAACTTTTGGCTTAATCAGAATCCTGTCGCCAATGACAATCAACTTTTGCAGATCCTTTTCATCTAATAGTACACTCATACATATCCTATTATTGACAAAAGTATTATTTTTTATACATTTTTAAATCATTTTTGCTACAAAGACACTAAGATATTAACTATCGGATACAATTCCTGGTGTAACTTAGTGCCTTTGCGCCATGGTGGCGGCGATATTAAATAATGAATGAGCTGAAAATATTTTTTAACAAACATTAACTCAGGTTAACGGAAGAAGAAACATGTACAGAGCGCTATATAACCAAGTAAATATATTAATTTTCAGCTATGGAATCTGATACCTATAAAACGATAAAGACGGCCTCTCAGGGAATATATAAAGAAAAGGGAAGCAGGTTTGTTTCATTTGCAACTCCTGTTTTGGTTTATGAAGAAATTAAACCAATTATTGATAAAATCAGAAAGGAACATCATGAGGCAAGACATCATTGTTTTGCCTACATGCTCGGACAGGAAAGAAATATCTGGAGAGTGAACGATGACGGCGAACCTTCAGGTACAGCAGGCAGGCCAATCCTCGGACAGATTAACTCCTTTGGATTAACAAATATATTAATTATTGTAAGCCGCTATTTTGGTGGAACATTATTGGGTGTAAGCGGATTGATAAATGCTTACAGGAGCGCGGCAACATCTGCAATAATAGGTGCTGAGATTACAGAAAAAACACTTCAGGAATATTACGAAATCACTTACCCATATATTTCAATGAATGATGTTATGAGGATACTTAAAGAACTTAACCTTGGACAATCTCAACAGTCCTTTGATATGGAATGTCGTATTTTAGTAAATTTCAGAGTTTCCGTCAAAGATGCGGTTCTTACCAGGCTTTCTCGGATTGATGGTCTGAAATACAGGTATATTGAAACGCTGTAAGAATTAATTTTAGTTAAAAGTTTTAAATTATTATCAACATTAAATGAAGGTAAGACAATTCTTGATTAAATTTGATATCGTTCAAATCATGAGCATATAATATGCCATAATAATGAAAAACAGAAGTTTAGTATCAATAGATGATTTTTCAACAGAAGAAATCCTGAAGATTCTTGATCTGGCAGAAGAATTTGAAAAAGAACCTACCCAAAAATTGCTTGAGGGAAAGGTTATAGCAACATTATTCTTTGAGCCCTCAACCCGAACCCGCCTGAGTTTTGAAAGTGCAATAAGCAGGTTGGGTGGCAAGATAGTGGGGTTTTCCGATTCTTCCAGTTCGAGTGTATCAAAAGGTGAGACTCTTAATGATACAATCAGGATGGTGGACAATTACTGTGATCTTATTGTAATGCGGCATCCTATTGAGGGAAGTGCAAGATATGCCAGCGAAATTTCCACTGTACCAGTTATCAACGCCGGTGATGGTGCAAATCAACATCCTACCCAGACATTGCTCGATCTTTACTCTATCCGTAAAACACAGGGAAAGCTTGACAATCTGAATCTGTTTATGGTTGGCGATCTTAAATACGGGAGGACAGTACATTCGCTGATGATGGCAATGTCGAGGTGGAATACTACTTTTAATTTCATTGCTCCTGAAGAACTTAAAATGCCTGATGAATTTAAATTATACCTTGAGAATCTAGGCCTCAGATATTATGAGCACAATGATTTTACAGATATTATATCCAAAGCTGATATTATTTACATGACCAGGGTGCAAAAAGAGAGGTTCTCAGATCCGATTGAATATGAAAAGGTGAAGAATGTATATGTTCTCAGAAATTCAATGTTAAAAAACACCAAACCAAATATGAGGATATTGCATCCGCTTCCGAGAGTAAATGAGATCCATCAGGATGTGGACAGTAATCCAAAAGCCTATTATTTTGAGCAGGCTCTGAACGGGGTTTTTACTCGACAGGCTATAGTATGTTCTCTTTTAGGAATTAAATAAGAAACAGGGTGATGAAGGAAGCAAAACAAATGAGCGTCAGTGCCATAGAAAATGGGACTGTAATTGACCATGTTCCGGCAAGCAGTCTGTTTAAGGTAATACAGATACTTGGACTTGACCGTATTGATAACCAGATAACTTTTGGAACAAACCTTGAGAGCAAAAAACTTGGCAGAAAAGCAATTATTAAAATTTCCGGGGTTTATTTCGAAGATGAGGATATCAACAGGATTGCTCTTGTCGCGCCTGATGCTAAATTGAATATCATTAAAGATTATGAGGTTGTTGAAAAAAAAGTGGTGGTTGTCCCCGATAATATTGTAGGAATTGCCAAGTGCATGAATCCTAAATGCATAACCAATTTTGAAACTGTTACAACAAGATTTAAAGTAGTTTCAAAAAAACCGGTTGCACTTAAATGCCATTATTGTGAAAAAATAACCAACCAGGAGAATCTGCAGATAATTTGATTTTCACTCTAACCTGAGGTTCCTGACCCCTAAATCCCCCAAGGGGAACTTAAAAAACATAATTATGAATATTCAAAATCAGAATTCAAAACTATAATTAAATTGTTAATTTTCAGTTCGTTAGTTCTTCTCCTTAAGTCTTTTATTTCAAAGCCCACTGTGTTGTTAGAAACTAAAATACGGGAGCGGGATAGTTTCATCTCAGCCTATCATATGATTTTACCAGCTGATCATCCTTTTTGATCCCCCTGTAAGCCAGAATTGATAAGATTAAGATAAGTAAAGGCAATATCATTTTAAATCCGGGAATTATGCTCGCATCAAAGCCGGATAAGGTTTTGAATGAAACATGAATCAGTGCAATCACAAATACAGAAGCAACAATTATTAGTGACCAGGAAAACCTCAATTGAACCTTCCTGTTCTTAAAAAGAAATATCGTGACCAGAGCAATAATAATTATCAGAATAATTATAACTGACAATGGCAAAAGTTTCTCAAGCAACTCCGGGTTCTGTCCTTCTTTCGTACTAAAGATTCCATTAAAAGTAATACCTATTACTTCTCCTGTCTTCGCAGAAAAAGTCAACATGTTGCCTTTAAAAAACATCAGGGAGATCAGTACTATTACTGACAGATAGATTGACTGTATACGTTGGATCATCTTATTAATAATAATTAAAGTGCATAAATTTAATTCCTTTTAGTTAATTATGGAATACTTTAAATTGAAAGCGTCATTTTAGGAATATTTAACATTATTTCAGATTTTGACCTCGCATTCAGGTTTTTAATTTACGTACATTTGCAAAGTCGTTGAATTTATAATGTTGTAAACTAAATTATTGCGCTTTTTATAAATGTATTCTGACCTCAGATTTTACTGAATTTGCATTTCATAAACTATTTCACTATAATTCAAAATGAACAAGAAACTACGTATAACTATAACTATTCTCCTGATAATTTTTCTTGCCTTGATCGTATTTTATCCCAAGTACAAACCCTTACTGGCAAAAAAGATTCAGGGAGATGGTATCGCAGGAGAACCATTGAGACAGGCACAGCAGAAATTAAATGCTGTTGGGTATGTTATCATTCCGACTCATTTAAGTGAACTTATCAACCAGTCAGGAACTCTGAGGCCCGATGAAGAAGTCGATCTCACATTTGAGACTTCTGGAAAGATAGTGCAAATTAATTTTACAGAAGGAACCCGTGTAAAAAAGGGAGATCTCCTTGCAAAAGTAAATGACAAGCCGCTTCAGGCTCAGCTTGAGAAGCTCGAAGCGCAATTAAAAATGGCGGAGGCGAAAGAGTTCCGGCAAAGAAGTTTACTTGACAAAGATGCAATAAGTCAGGAAAGTTACGACCAGGTCCAGACTGATGTGCAGACAATAAAAGCGGATATCAATCTAATAAAAGCAAATATTTCACAGACTGAACTTCGGGCGCCATTTGACGGAATTGTAGGCTTAAGATATGTGAGTGAAGGAAGTTTCACAAACTCATCAACAAAAATCGCAAAACTAATTAAAATCAGTCCTATAAAGATAGAATTCTCCATATCTGAAAAATATGCTTCCGAAATAAAAATCGGCTATCCTATAACCTTCAAAATCGTGGGTAATGATAAGGTCTTTAGTGCATCTGTATATGCAATTGATCCAAAAATTGATCTAGATACACGAACAGTTTTATTGCGTGCATTATATCAAAATAAAAATGAAGAACTAAGACCAGGTACCTTTGCAAGTGTCACATTAGAGTTATCCAGAATAGATAATGCAATTGCTATCCCTACAGAAGCTCTGATACCACAAATGGATGGTGAGCAGGTATTTATTTACAAAGGAGGTAAAGCCAGTTCTGTAAAAGTCAATACAGGTCTTCGTACTGAATCAAAGATCCAGATAACTGATGGTCTTAAGTTTGGAGATACGTTAATAACTTCGGGTATCATGCAATTGAGACAAAATCTTCCGGTTGTGCTCGACACAATGATTCTTAATCAATAACAGGGAATATTAATATGAGTTTATCGTCAGTAAGTATTAGCAGGCCCGTTTTAGCAACAGTATTTGCTATTGTTATATTGCTGTTTGGTGTTGTAGGTCTGACATTTTTAGGTATCAGGGAATTCCCGAGTGTTGATCCTCCTATCATATCAGTTGATACACAATACCCGGGTGCAAACTCCGACGTTATTGAAACGCAGATCACTGAACCGCTTGAACAGTCAATCAATGGTATTCCCGGCATTCGTTCACTTACAAGTATCAGCCATCAGGGAGGAAGCCATGTTACTGTGGAATTTGAGCTATCTGTCGACATGGAAACAGCTGCTAATGATGTTCGCGACAAAGTATCACAAGCGATGAGAATGCTTCCGCGCGACTGTGACCCTCCTGTTGTAGCAAAAGCAGATGCCGATGCTAACCCTATTCTTCAGATCACAGTTGAAAGCGATAAAAGATCACTTTTGGAACTGTCAGAGATAGCAGAACTCACTTTAAAGGAACAACTGCAGACCATTTCAGGTGTTAGTGCAGTTGGCATCTGGGGTCAGAAGCGCTATGCAATGAGGTTGATGCTGGATCCAGTCAAACTTGCCGGATATCAGCTCACTCCTCTTGATGTCAGAAATGCAATACTGCGTGAAAATGTTGAACTGCCATCCGGAAGTATTGAAGGTAATACAACAGAACTTACAATCAGGACCCTCGGTTTAATGTCAACGCCTAAAGAGTTTGATGATCTTATTATAAAACAGACCGGTAATCAGATTGTACGTTTCAAAGATATCGGCAGAGCTGAACTTGGACCTGAAGATATACGCGGTATACTGAAAATGGATGGAGTCCCTATGGTAAGCGATGTTATTATACCACAGCCAGGCTCGAATCAGATAGATATAGTCGATGAAGTATACAGGCGACTTGAATACATTAAAAAAGACCTTCCCGACGATGTTAAAGTAAGGGTAGCATTTGATAATACCCAATTTATAAGAAATTCAATAAAAGAAGTAAAAAACACTATTTATATAGCATTTGCACTGGTAGTGATAATAATTTATTTCTTTCTGAGGAGCTGGCGTGCAACACTAATTCCCATTCTTGTTATTCCTGTATCGCTGATCGGGGCATTCTTTATAATGTATCTGGCAGGGTATTCAATCAATGTTCTGACCCTGCTTGCTATAGTTCTTGCTATCGGGATTGTTGTAGACGATGCTATAGTAGTGATGGAGAACATATATGTAAAGATCGAAAACGGAATGCCACCTGTTCAGGCAGGTCTTGAAGGGTCTAAGGAGATCTACTTCGCTATTATTGCTACGACCATTACTCTTATTGCAGTCTTTTTCCCGATAGTTTTTCTTCAGGGAATAACCGGAAGATTATTCCGCGAATTTGCCATCGTCATGGCAGGAGCTGTGGGTATTTCAGCTTTTCTTGCTCTGTCTCTAACTCCTATGGTCTCGACAAAAATGTTACGTCATGAAACCAGGCATAGCTGGTTCTACAGGAAAACGGATAAATTTTTTAACAGACTGAATGATGGCTATAAAAACATGCTTGAATCTTTTCTTAATCATCGAAAGGTAACCTTCATAATACTTTTCGTGGCTTTAGGTCTTATTTACTTCCTTTGGAAAAATATTCCGGCTGAAATGGCACCGCTGGAGGATAGATCCCAGATCTCGATTAATACAATCGCCCAGGAAGGATCAACTTATGAATTTAACCTTGATTATATTGACGATATAGCTAAAACAATTACAAACCTGGTACCTGAGCGTGATGGCATTCTTTCAATGGTACGGGGAGGTGGTGGATTTGTGCGGGTAACACTGGTAAACCCCAAGGACAGAGATCGTACACAACAGCAAATAGCCGATCAGTTAGGTATTGTTCTGAGATCAAAGACCAAAGCCAGATCAATGGTTATGCAGCAATCCACTTTTGGAGGCAGACGAGCAGGCATGCCTATTCAGTATGTGCTTCAGGCCACTTCAATTGACAAACTCAGGGAAGTACTTCCGGCATATATGGCAAAAGTAATGGATGATCAGATGTTCCAGATGGCGGATGTGAACCTTAAATTCACAAAACCTGAACTCAGGATTCATATCGACAGAGATAAAGCGAGTGTCCTTGGAGTGTCAACACAAAATATTGGTCAGACTTTGCAGCTTGCCCTCAGCGGACAAAGATTCGGATACTTTTTTATGAATGGTAAACAATATCAGATTCTTGGTGATCTTGCCAGAAACGATCGTAATAAGCCATTGGATCTTAAATCGTTATATGTAAGGAACAATAATGGCGATATGATTCAGTTCGATAACCTGGTGACCCTCACTGAAGAAACAGCTCCTCCCCAGCTGAGCAGATATAACAGATTTGTTTCTGCAACAATCTCAGCCGGTTTAGCAAAAGGGAAAACTATAAGTGAAGGGCTTGATGAGATGGATAAAATATCGAAGGAAGTACTCGATGATACATTCAGAACTGCACTGGCCGGTGACTCAAAGGATTTTAAGGAGAGTTCATCAAGTCTAATGTTCGCTTTTATGCTGGCCATAATCCTGATCTTCCTGGTTCTGGCCGCCCAGTTTGAGAGTTTTAAAGACCCATTTATCGTCATGATGACTGTGCCGCTTGCTCTTACGGGAGCTCTTTTATTCATGTGGTACTTCAATGTCACTATGAATATTTTCAGCCAGATAGGTATTATCATGCTTATAGGCCTTGTAACTAAAAACGGGATACTTATCGTGGAATTTGCTAATCAGCGTAAACTAAGCGGCATGTGTAAAATGGATGCAATTAAATATGCAGCAGCATCGCGTTTCAGACCGATTCTTATGACGAGTCTCGCGACAATACTTGGAATTATGCCCCTTGCTCTAGGGCTAGGCGAAGGCGCACAGAGTCGCGTTTCAATGGGAATTGCAGTAGTCGGCGGTATGGTATTTTCAACATTCCTTACGCTTTTTGTTGTTCCGGCTATTTATTCATTTATATCAAGCGAAACAAAACTTACTGAAAATGAGGTTCATCTATCTTAATATCCTGATCCTGCTAACCGGGTCTTTATTGCCGGTACATGCACAAAATGTGTATGGGCTTAAAGATTGTATATCAATCGGGCTGGAAAGGAATTTTTCTATTCTTATCGCAAAAAATGATGAGACAATCTCTAAAAATAATTACTCACTTGGCAATGCAGGTTTTCTGCCTACGGTGAACCTGGTAGGGACACAAAGCGGATCTCTGAATAACTCATCACAGAAAAATTCTGATGGGACAACATCTTCTTCTGGCGATGCATTTGGTACGACTAATACTGGCTCTGCGGTATTGGGAATGACCATTTTCAGCGGATTTAAGGTGGCCACTACATATAAAAAGCTAGGAGAACTTAATCAGGTCGGACAACTGAACACCCAATTAACTATTGAAAATCTGATTGCTGATATTGTATCGGGTTACTATAATTATATTCTGCAGGTCCAGCTCATGAATAATCTTAAGTATGCTCTGGTCCTTTCAAGAGAAAGGTTACGGATCGACGAAGATCGCTACCTGCTGGGTTCCGGTTCTAAACTTGAGGTACTGCAATCGCGTGTTTATGTTAATTCAGATAGTTCCAATCTTTCGAGGCAAAATGAAGTTATCAGAACAGCCCAGATAAGACTGAATCAGATGATGGCAGTTGAGGTACTAAGCAATGAATTCTCTGTAACAGATACCTCAATTTATGTAAAACCCGACCTTCTCTATGAAAAGCTTCTCGCTGAAACTCTTGAAAACAACACAAGCCTTCTTATAGCATCAAAGAATAAAACCATTTCGGAGTATGATTATAAACTGGTAGTTTCCAGATCATATCCGTATCTTAATTTTTCGGGCGGATATAATTACAACTTTAATACTTATAATCAGGGCACCGTGAAGAATCAGACTATGAGCGGCATAAATTACGGATTGACTCTTGGGGTTAACATATACGATGGAAATAACCAGAGAAGGAATATACACAACGCAGTAATCGATAAAGACAGTAAGGTTCTGATGTACGATCAGGTTGAACAGGGAGTAAGAGCCGATCTTCTGACAATCTATAGTGCATATAGCAATAATCTGAGACTTATAACACTCGAAAATCAAAATTACCAGACCGCTAAAGAAAATCTTGATATAGCACTTGAAAGATATAAGCTTGGAAGTCTTTCCGGTATTGATTTAAGGGAGGTGCAGAAAAGTTTGCTTGATGCCAGGGAACGAGTGGTATCAGCTCATTATGAGACTAAACTTGGTGAAATCTCACTTGAACTGATCTCCGGCAAGATCATGGGCTATTATAAGTAAACCAGAATTAAGGTTAAGGTTAAGGTTAATATTGAGAGTTTACGATCAGTTTAATGCCTGCTACGTATTAATCTTAATTCTCCCTAACTGTATATAAAAACTCTCCTTCTCTTCTCTCCTTTTCGTTTCGGGAGCGCTTTGCTGTTAAGACAGAATATAGTAAATTTGGACCTTAAATTTACTATATGCAAAAGAAAACTGAACTAATAACCAATAAAGATGGAAGTATATTTCATCTTAATCTTCTGCCGGGAGACATTTCCAATAAGATAGTAATTGTGGGTGATCCGGGTCGTGTCGATATGCTGGGATCATTACTGCAGGATATCAGGGTCAGAAAAGAGAACAGGGAATTTCATACGGTTACAGGATCATACGAAAATAGTGAAATAACAATCATCTCTTCAGGTATAGGGACTGACAATATAGATATCCTGGTCAATGAACTTGACGCACTTGTAAATATTGATTTAAAAACCGGGATTGTAAAGGAAGAACCAGTACCGCTTACTTTCGTCAGGCTTGGGACGTCAGGTGGTTTGAGGGAGGACATTCCTGCAGGATCATGCGTACTTAGTGAGACTGCAATTGGGTTTGACAGCCTTTTGCATTTCTATGAAGGTTATGACTGGATACTTGATACCGGGTTGGCTGATACACTCGTTGAATATCTTGAGTGGCCCGATACTCTCTCCTACCCTTATGCAGTGAATTGTGATAAAGAGTTAATGGAACTGTTTCAAAGTCTCAACTTCAGAAAAGGAATAACGATCTCAGCACCTGGATTTTACGCTCCGCAGGGCAGAAGACTAAGGCTTGAGACCTTTGATAATGAAATTAATAATAAGCTCGCCGAATTCTCATTCAGAGGGAGAACTATCAGCAATTATGAAATGGAAAGCTCTGCAATATATGGCCTCTCGCGTTTATTAGGACATAAGGCCCTGACAATATGCCTTGTTATTGGAAACCGAGTGACTGGAGAATTTGTTCAGGATTATAAACCATTAATGAGTGAACTGGCTCTTAAAGTGTTTGATCTTATCTGAACCTGTTGAATGATTCTTGGAATCAATCCAAATATGAATATATTTGTAAAACAAACCAGTCAATCTTAAATGTATGTCTGAAATTGCAAATAACAATAAACAAGGCAAAGATGATGAAATAGATCTTTTGGATCTCTTCAGAC
>DCFT01000106.1 GCA_002319885.1 Bacteroidales bacterium UBA1797 | reverse complement strand
TTTCTTGACAGTATAAATGAAATTCTTGAAGAGGTTCCTGAAGGACGAAGAACACTCCTGTTTTCAGCAACCATGTCGAAAGAAATTTCATCAATTGCAAGGAAATACATGGACCAGCCTGTTGAAATAACAATTGGCACAAAAAATTCATCGGCTGATAATGTAAGTCATGCTTATTATCTTATTCATGCAAAAGATAAGTATAAAGTACTGAAACGTATTGCAGATTTTGAGCCCGACATTTATGGTATAATTTTCTGCCGTACACGAAAAGAGACACAGGAAGTAGCATCTAAGCTGATGGACGACGGCTATAATGCTGATGCCTTGCACGGCGATCTGTCACAATTGCAGCGTGATGCTGTTATGCAGAAATTCAGAACAAAGAACCTACAGCTACTTGTGGCTACAGATGTTGCTGCCC
The DNA here is from genome assembly GCA_002319885.1 of Bacteroidales bacterium UBA1797. GTDB lineage: Bacteria > Bacteroidota > Bacteroidia > Bacteroidales > VadinHA17 > LD21. Next base: position 17,710 of record DCFT01000106.1, on the reverse strand, counting down.
GGGGTTTGGATGTTGACGACCTCACTCATGTAATTAATTATAGTCTCCCCGATGATACCGAGGTGTATACACATAGAAGCGGACGTACCGGAAGAGCCGGGAAAACCGGAATTTCAATTTCACTGGTTCACCTCAGGGAGAGGCATAATCTCCAACAAATTGAAAGAATGGTTAAGAAACCATTCAAAGCTATTCAGATTCCGACAGGAACAGAAATATGCGGAAAACAGCTATTCCATTGGATTAACAAACTTGAGACTGTTGTAACAGAACACCAGGAGATTGAAAGATTTTTACCGGAGATAAAGGAAAAATTAGCCGGGTTTGACAGGGAAGAATTGCTTAAAAGAGTTGTTTCACTGCAATTTGACCGGTTCCTTGATGATTACCGCGATGGAGAGGATACTATCGAACCGGTATCTGAAAGAGAAAACCGTTTTGAAGGATCAGGAAGAAGAGGCGCTCGCGAAGAATATCCTGGCAATTATAAAAGACTCTTTATAAATCTTGGTAAGTCTGATGGCTTTTATCCGGAACAACTTATTGAACTGGTAAACAGTAACACTAAGGGTAAAAAAGTACCTATTGGAAAAATAGATCTCCTGAAAACCTTTTCCTTTTTTGAGGTTGAAGCAAGTTATGCTGACAGTCTCATCGCCGCATTAACAAATGTCACTTTCATGGACAGAAGAGTTGCTGTGGAGATCGCCCAGGAAAAGACAGATAAACCGCGTCAGGACGATTATTCCGGTAAAAGACCAGCAAAATGGTCAGACAGGCGACCTGAAAAAAGAAACCAGGGGAAAACTGAAAGCAAAAGCAGAGACTATAAAAGAGGAAGTAAATTCGGCAAAAAAGATAAGAAGAAGTACAGCCATTAGTTATACTTATTAAGAGACTGTATCAAAAGTCATTTTTAACCACGAAGGGGACCAGGCGTAAAGAAATAGCCCGTATGGCTATTTTAGCGCAGGGGCCAGATTGCAGGGCTGGCAATTGCACGAAGAGCACGAAGGGAAAATCGTGATATTTTTTCCTTTGTGTCCCCTGCCTGCCGGCAGGCAGGTTTGTGAATTTCCTTTGTGCCCTTTCTGGTTAATGGATTTAGACTTTTAGTACAGGCTCTTTTATTTTTATTGCAAGAAGGACCATTGCAATAATCGCTATAGTCCCTCCAAAACCAAAGGCAACAGTACCTCCGTAGCCGGGAATTAATTTATCAAAATAACTATAAAGGAAGCCAAAGATAATACTCGCAGGAAGAGCTCCGAGACCTATAGAAAAATTGAATAACCCAAAGGCAGTTCCTCTTTTTTCCGTACTGACCAGATCGGCGACAAATGCTTTTTCCGTTCCCTCTGTAAAGGCATAGAACAAAGCATATATTGCAAAGAGCACAAATGTGGCTACGATCTGTAATGATGAAGTAAGGAAGACAAGAAGTGCGAAAGAGATATAAACAAAGGCATAAATTCCCCAACCTGCATTTATTACTTTCTTTCGTCCGATTTTATCAGAAAGAGCCCCCAGCGGTGTTGAAAAAGCAGCCTTGATCACGTGAAAAAATGCCCATACAAGAGGCAGGAAGAGGATATTGATGACTTTCGATCTTGCAGCTTCATCTCCAAAATTGGAAACCATGCTTTTAAGCGGAGAAATACTATTGACAAGATTCACTACTGCGCCGCTCTTATGTATAGCCTCCTCTACCCTGAATAACAAAAAAGCATCGGAAGAGTTTCCAAGAGTAAAGAGTACCATTACAAAAAGATAATTCCTGAAGTTCTTATCAAAGCTTTTTAGTGAGACTAGAACTGAACTGCCACCGGCGCTTTTGGAAGAAGCTTCGTGAACAAACAGGATTAAGGTCAATACGGCCAGAAATCCGGGTATTATTGCAAGAATGAATGTCCATCTTAAGGCCAGTAAAGAATCTTTCATTCCAACACCAATAAAGAGGATGAGAAGGGTCATTATTGCCAGGAGTGGCCCGAGAACAGCACCTATATGATCCATTGCACGTTCAAATCCATATGCTCTGCCTCTCATATTCTCATCGACCGACGAAGCAATCAGAGCATCTCTCGGAGCTGTTCTGATACCTTTACCTACCCTGTCAAACATTCTGACAATAATAATTTCCCAGCCTGATGTTACTAAACCGGTCAATGGTCTGATTACAGAAGAAATTGAATACCCTATCAGAACAAATAATTTTCTCTTTCCTGTTCTGTCGGACCATATTCCGGTTAAGAGTTTTAACATTGAAGAAGTCGTTTCCGCAATTCCTTCAATAATTCCCAGTAGGATGGCTCCCGAACCAAGAGCAGCAATGTAGACCGGAACAAGAGGATAGATCATCTCCGTTGCCGTATCGGTAAAGAGACTGACCAAACCAAGCATGATAACTGCCTGTGGTATTCGTTTTATTGATTTGCTTTTCAAAACCAGATCATTAATAAGTATTCAAAAACTTATCTTTTCTTATTCCTGCTTATTAAAGTATAAAACAATTATCTGAATTATCTTTTTAAATAATCGTCGAATAAAACCTGCAGATATGCTTTGCCGTTATTTTCAGCTACTTCAGGCTCCTTCCCTTCGCTGAGCACTACCATTTTACTTTTCAGATCAACAGCAGCAGCCGAGCTGTCGGTAATAAATCCGAAACCTTCGTTATAAGTATAAAAGGCAAAAGATTTTGATTGATCCGACAGTAAATCTTTTGCGAAAGGAAAATTACTTTTTAGACCGAGCTGATCTAACAAAGTAGTTGGAATATCAACCTGGCTCCCAAGCTTTTCAACCTTTATACCTCTCTGTGATAATGCCCCTCCAATCCAAAGCATTGGTATCCTAAAGACATTCTGTTTATAATTAGGCATATCACTATACACCCTTGCACAATGATCTGCTACCATTATGATCAGCGTATTCTTCCACCAATCGGTTCCTTTTGCCCAATCAAAAAATGATCCAAGGGCCTTGTCGGTATAATAAACTGAGTTTTTGTATTTTGTCATATCATCCGTACCTTTAAAGACCGGTTCCATTGGAACATCGAAAGGTTCATGGCTCGATAATGTAAGAATCACCCTTAAAAACGGTTCTTGCATTTTCTGCATGGAATCCTTAAGAGACTGAAAAAGAATATGGTCGTGTACGCCCCACTTTGAATTATAATTTGAAGGATCAAAATTTCTCTTTGTAATTATATCCTTAAAGCCTGACCCGATAACAAATGAGTTGAAATTTGCAAAATTTATTTCTCCGCCATACCAGAATGAACTTTGATATCCATTCTCAATCAGTATCTTAACAAGACTGGGTAACGACTGACTCTTCTTGGGTTCTTTAATAATTGACTGAGCCGGCTGGGCAGGATAACCATCCAATACAGCCGGTATGGCTTTGTCAGTTCTTGTACCAGACGCATAGAAATTGGTAAAAAGAATCCCCTCCTTAGCATACCTGTTAATATTCGGAGTAACCAGGGAGTCCCCGCCAAGAGGTCCGATCAGGTATCCACTGAAACTTTCGAGCACAATTATTATAACATTTGGTTTTGAAATATTCAATACTTTCTCAGGAGTCCCCCTTTTTATTGTAAGTGAATCGACCACAGTTTTTGCAGCTGAAAGATCACCAAACTCATATGGATTTTTTACCGGCTTCTGTGTAAAGGCGGATGTTCCAACATTCCATACCGCATTAATAGCAGTATGGTTGAGAAACATATTTTTGCTGAAATAAACAGATCCTGCATTAATCGGAGCCACCCCAAATCCACCCCTGATGGGTATAAGAAGTGCTCCCCAGAGAAGAAGGAAAAACAGAATAGCCGGCAGCCAGTATATTACCCTGTTAAAGTTACTGAATAATCTGTCTATTAATTTTTTATATAAATAAATAGTCACAGATGAAAAAAGGGCAATGGTAAGTACGAACATAATAATCTTAAGTGTGCTTACTGAAGCCATTGCTTCGCCCGGAGTTTTAAGATAAAACACAGGAGTGTAATCCATCCTGAATCCCCAATAGGAATAAAGATTAGCATCAGAAACTATAATTATTGATGAAAAAACAATCATAATATATGTATACCATCTGACAAATATTCTGAACCAGTTGCCGTTAAAATAAACTCCGGGTATCAGAAACAGGAGAGGAATAATCAGATAGTAAGCCGTTGTTGAAATATCAAGCTTTGCGCCATGCCAGAATGTACCCAAAAGTTCACCGATACTGGTTTGAAAAGAAGAATGATATTGGAAAACGATAAAAAATAACCGGGCTATAAAGAAGAATGCAAGCCAGAAAAGAAAGTAGGAACAGATTGCAATGATTCTTTTTTTCATAACTACTAAGATTTTTGTAATTTGTTTGAAACTTCCATTGTGTTCCTGTAAAACATAATCAATGAAATTGTTATAATAATCATTCCGGTAATTGTAAGCCATTCGGGATGTTCGTCCGGAATAAGTAACCAACTGAGGATAGCTCCTACCACCGGAATGATGAATTTCCACAGGTTTAGTTCCGACACTTTGACACCAGGTCGTTGCAGTAGTTTAAACCAGATTGAAAAAGCAGTTGCAGCCATAAAACTAAGCCATAATAAGCTTAACCAATACTGAAGAGGCAATGATCCATGATGATGACCTTCAATTGGACCTGAAATAATATACAGGATCAGACCTCCTAAAAACATAGAAGTTGAACTAAGAACCAGTGGGTTTATGTTTTTTCCTTTAAGCGATACAATAACGTTGCTGGTGGCAGTGGCGATATTTCCAAGTAGTATCATCAATACGCCCACCAGCTCAATTATTGTTCCGAGCTTTAAGGCCTGCCTGCCTGCGCTTATCAGAATTACGCCTGAAATACCAAATATGATCGTAACGATTTTCTTTCTGGAAAGTTTATCCTCGTCAATCATTATTGATGCAACTACTGCAGTTACAAGAGGTTGTGAGCCAACTATCACTGCTCCTAATGCACCGGGGACAAAAGTAAGACCCTTATAAAAGAGGGCATAATTGCCCAGGAACTGGAGGAGCGTAATAGTGGTCACCAGTTTCCAGTTTTCCACGACTGTCCTTATGAACAATGCAGGTTTCTCTGCAAATGGAATGATCATTAAACCAGCAATAATGAACCTGGCTCCTGCAAAATGAAACGGAGTATCAAACTGTAAGCCAAGTTTTATACCAGCATATGCCGTAGACCACAGCAGACAGGCAATTATCGCCCATAAAATAGTATTACTTTTACTCTTCACTCTTAAATAATCTGGCTGCAAATATCAGAAAAAAATTGCTTTTCCACTACTCAATCTCTACATGGGATCATTGCCTGGACCATATATCCAAATTGAATCTCATGTTCCGGATGAATGAACCAGTAGAATTATTTTAATATAATTTCAGAAATTTATTATGTGGAATTACTGTATTATAATGAGTTAAAGAGTTCACCCTATATATGATTTTTCAGAAACATTGTTATAGTCAGCATTATATATATGTAGCAATGTAATATTTAATAAATTTGTTTATAATTCAAAATATACTTAATGACTATTGCAGAGTATATAGCAAATCAATTATTTACTGTTGGGGTTCGTTATGTTTTCGGTATTCCCGGAGGACCATCAATTCCATATATGGAGGCATTCAGAAATGCCGGTATCGAGTTCATACTCACATCAAATGAAGCATCAGCCGGTATAATGGCAGATGTAACAGCGAGGTTAACAGGAATTCCTGGTGTTTGTCATGCTACATTCGGACCTGGTGCCACGAACCTTTCTACAGGTGTAGGAGGAGCTCTGCTCGACAGATCTCCTGTAATCGTCCTGACGAGTGAGATGAGCAATACCATGATTAACAGGACAACCCAAATGAATATTGACCATCAGAAACTCTTTGAACCGTTAACCAAAGCGACTTTCCGGATGAACCCTGAAAATGTTGCTGAAGTAATGGCATCAGCTTTAAAGCTTTGCCGTGAGTCTTACCCCGGACCAGTACATATAGGGTTACCTGATGGTATATATGATATTGAGATAAGTAATACTTCGACACAGGAAGTAATTTCTAAAAATATTTATTACCATAATAATATTCAGAAGGTTATTTCACTTCTGGAAAATTCAAGAAGACCTCTTTTGGCTATAGGTCTTACTGCAGCACGGCTTGGTCTTAAGGAAAAGATTTTGTCACTTCTTGTCTCCTTCAAAATACCTGTCATATTGACCCCTATGGCAAAAGGATTAGTCCCCGAATACCATCCCTGTTATACAGGAGTTTTATTTCATTCATTAAGCGACTATCTTGAAGATATATATGAAAAGTCTGATCTGGTTATAGGTATTGGTTATGACCCTGTTGAAATTAATTATGAGACATGGATGCCCGATGTACCTCTGTTGCATTTCGATTTAAGGGAAACAGATATGCCATCTGATTTAGATGTCACTCAGTTTATTGGACAACCTGAAGATTGGTTTTCAATTCTCAAAAATCTTAATGCCGGAGCTCTGTTATTCGATGAAGCTGTTATAAAAGGAATTCGCGATGAGATGTATTCGGTTTTTAATGGATTTACCAATCATTTCGGTCCTGCCGCAGCACTCCGGGTTCTGCAGAATGAGTTACCCGAGGACACTGTTCTTACTTCAGATGTTGGCTCACATCTTCATCTCATAGGACAATTCTGGAATACCTTTGAGAAGGGGAAGCTTATTATGACAAATGGGTGGTCGTCAATGGGTTTTGGTATTCCTGCCGCCATGGCAGCTCAGATAATCAACCCTGAAGCTACAGTTGTATGTGTAACCGGTGATGGTGGCTTTTTAATGATGGCTGGCGAGATGGTAACTATGAAAAGATATAACCTGCCAGTTATTGTGGTTGTGTTTTCAGATGGTGAGCTGAACCTTATCAAAGTAAAACAGTCGTGGAAAGAAATCCCGGCCTATGGAACCATGCTCTATCAGTCGGACCTCTTTGATGCCGACATATTCCTGGGCATAAAAGTATTAAGAGCCAATTCTGCTGATGCAATGAGAAAAGCAATAATTGATGCACTTTCGTTGAATGAACCAGTAATCATTAATGCGACTATTGATCCTGAGGATTACAAATGGCTCATAGTCAGAAGGTAATTGATGGTTGATGGTTGTATGTTCCAGCTAATGAACAACCCGCGACTTTTATGTTATTTGATATTTTAACTCGTCCTTAAGCACTGCATATATACAACTGTCTTTTATAATGCCGTTTTTTATAATATTATGTTTAAGGGTGGCTTCGAGTCGGAATCCTGCTTTCTCAAGGGCTCTGCGTGAACCAATATTATCGGAAAATGCTTCCGCATAAACTCTTACAATGTCAAAGTCACGGAAAGAATAAGCTGTTACTGCTTTAATAGCTTTTGTAGCAATACCTCTGCCCCAGAATTTTTCAGAAATGAAAAAACCGATCTCAAAGTTCTTTCTGTAGATATTGGTTTTTGCCACAATCCCGATATTACCAACCAGATTCTTATCGAGCGTTATAGCAAAAAATCGCGGTGGATTATTTTCCGGTAAAATCTGATTTAGCCACTCCCGGGCATCTTCAAGTGAATAAGGATTCGGCAATCCATCCCGAATGTTATCAGCAATCTTCTTATTATTGGCTATTAATGCAAGATTAAAGGCATCACTGAAAGCCCATGGTCTTAGAATTATTCCTTCAAAGGAAAGTTCCATTAATAAATTTAGCTTTTTTTCTCTCTCTTAGGTTTTACTTCTTTTTCGGCCTTGTCTTCTTTTATTTCTTTCTTTTCTTTTGCTGCTTTTGGAGTCTTTATCTCAGTTTTTTCCTTAACTGCTTTTGTCTCTTTCGGTTTTGCAACAGTCTTTTCCTCTTTTACCTCTGAAATCTCGACAATCTCCTTTACAGCAGGTATTTCATTCAGTACTTTTTTTTCTTTTAAGGGCTTTTTATCTTTAATATCCTTTGCAAGGATTTCTTTAACCTTCTTAATTTCCGGTTTACTATTCTTTTTCCTGAGACGTCTTACACCATAAGAACCTAGTATAATTTTGCCACGTCTTGATTTTTTATCACCTTTTCCCATATCAATTGGTTTTGATTAGTTTAACAACACTTTTTAGGGTGGACGCAAAGTTAATAAAATTCTTTATTTTTATCGAATATTTTTTGAGATTCCATAGACAAATTAAGCAAAAAACAGGAAAAATAAAAGGGATGACATACTGCGATTATATACTTACTTTAACGGGAGAACAGCTTTCTCTTCATAAAGAATACCATGATAATCATTATGGGTTTCCAATTGAAAATGATGATGAACTATTCGAACGGCTGATGTTTGAAATTAATCAGGCCGGCCTTAACTGGATACTAATCCTTAAAAAGCAACATAATTTCCGTAAAGCATTTGATAATTACAAAATTGAAAAAGTTGCAGGATATGGTGAGCAAGAATTTCAGAAGCTTATGAATGATCCCGGGATAATAAGAAATAAATTAAAAATTAATGCTGCTATTGAAAATGCAAAAGTCATACTTAAGATCAGGGAAGAATACGGATCCTTCAGAAAATGGCTTGATATAAACTCGGAAAAAACCGGTTCTGTTGAAGAATGGACAAAACTGTTTAAAAAAACATTTAAGTTCACTGGTGGGGAAATCGTCAATGAATTCCTGATGAGTACCGGCTACCTTCCCGGAGCACACAGTCCTCAATGCCCTGTATATAATCGTATTAAATTATTAAGAAAAAAAGATGAGACGAACGGACAGAGAAATATCAGAAACTGACCAGATAGAGGATATTATTTTTAAAGCAGATGTATGCAGAATAGCCCTTGCAAATGATTCGTTGCCATATATAGTTACAATGAATTTTGGATATGTGAATGACAGTGAACAGATGTTCTTTTTTCATTGTGCAAACGAAGGGAAGAAGCTGGACATGATTCGTAAGAATAACTATGTATGTTTTGAACTGGATATAGACCATCAGTTATTCAGAGGAACAAGGAGCTGTGACTGGGGTATGAGATTTACAAGTATTGTAGGGTACGGAAATATTGAAATAGTAAATGATAAGGAAAAGAAAATAAGAGGCCTCAACAGCATAATGAATCATTACGGTGGCAATGGGGAATATTCCTACAATGAAAAAGTCCTGGAACAAACAACTGTCCTCTGCCTTAAAATTCTTGAAATTACAGGAAAGAAGAAGTAGATCTTTCAAAATGGACTGCCGGCAAACCAATTCCTGGCCTTTTTGTATAACACTTCCCGTCAAAATTGGTAACTTGCATTTTATTATCTAAAAACATATTATGCAAACATTAAACGATTTACGGCTGGCCGTATTGATAGACGCTGACAATATACCATACAGTAATGTAAAAGGAATGCTGGAGGAGATAGCCAAGTATGGGACACCGACTTTTAAAAGAATCTATGGTGACTGGACCAGACCAACAATATCAGGATGGAAATCTGTCCTGCTCGAAAATGCCATAACCCCCATTCAGCAATACAGTTATACAAAAGGTAAAAACTCCACTGATTCTGCTCTTATAATCGATGGAATGGATATCCTGTATTCAGGCAAAGTTGATGGGTTTTGTATTGTATCGAGCGACAGCGATTTTACAAGGCTTGCGACAAGACTAAGGGAAGCAGGCATGAAAGTAATCGGAATTGGCGAAAGGAAAACTCCTCATCCCTTTATCGTGGCGTGCGATAAATTTATATATCTGGAAATCATCGCATCATCGGTAGCTGCGTTGGATTCTGTACCAGAAATCAAAAAAAGAGGAAAACCCATTGTAAAAAAGAAGAAGACAGAAACCGCTGAGATCCAGACACCTGCCAGCATTGTTCAACGACTTATTGCTTCATCAATAACTGACATAGCTGATGAAAATGGTTGGGCCTATCTTGGTGATGTTGGTAACCTGATCCTAAAAAAACAACCCGATTTTGATCCCAGAAACTTCGGATTCCCTAAACTCACACCTCTTATCAGGTCGCTAGATTTTGAAATTGACGAGAGAGATTCGGGTCAGAACCATATTAAACATATTTATATCAGAAACCGAAAGCCTGCTTAAAATGAATTACACATTGATAAACAGTTTAAAATATTTTAAAAATATGAGTATCAGGAATGATGAATACGAATTTACAAATCGCTTGAAAATCAATTTATTTACCCCAGCCCCAACCTTGCTCTGCCGTAGCGGCTACGCGAAGGCGAGGGGGGAGTAAATTGATTTTCTTCGCTCCCCTTGGGGTTGGGGTAAACGAAGAAAATCAATGGGTTTTTATGTGTGATTACCGATACTTATATTTTAAAAATATTCAACCCGGGGGTAATTAGTGTAAAAAACGAAGATAAAAGAGCTTTAAAATTCGTCAGTAAATCAAACAAAATTATAGAAACAAATGTTTAATTTAAATAGCTGTTATTATATGGTAGAATAGTTATCTTTTATATTTAGAATGTGTACAATACCAAAAAGCTATTAAAATACAATATATTATGGATATTTATTTTTTGTTTTCAAAAATAAATCGGACCTTTGTCCCTGTTTTATAAATACTTTAATAATTGAACTATGAACATTTACGTAGGAAGTCTTCATTTTAAAATGAGTGAAGCAGAATTAAAAGAAATCTTTGAAGAGTATGGCGAAGTAACATCCGCAAAAATCATTATTGACAAATACTCTGGAAAAAGTAAAGGATTTGGTTTCGTTGAGATGCCAAATGATGCTGAAGCAAAAAAAGCTATCGAGGAATTAAATGGAGCTGAAGTTAGTGGTAGAAACATTATCGTTAACGAATCAATTGAAAGAACTGACAGAAGAAGTAATTTCAGAGGTGGTGATAACAACGACCGCAGAGGTGGTAGCGGTGGTGGAAACAGAAGAGATAACTACAGGTAGGAAACAAAAATTCTAAAACTATGAAAGGTACTGTTAAATGGTATGACAGAGTAAAAGGTTATGGATTCCTTCAGACAGAAGATGACAAGGATATCTTTATCCACCGTTCAGGTTTAGAGGTTTCCCATACCGAACTTGAGGCAGGTCAGGCTGTTGAGTTTGAAATTGAACAGAGAGAGAAAGGCCCGGTCGCTATCAAAGTAAAAAAAGTAGATTAATCTTACTCAAACTAATACCAATAAGGCTGTAACAAATAATTACAGCCTTTTTTTATTTCTTCTGATCTTCAGTCCTGAATGCAGGATTTTCCTTCTGATCCTTAACCATCTCTGCGGGATCATCCAGTTCGGGAGATTCTTTAAGAGCCTTCCAGTCAAATTTTTCGTCAAGAGGTGACAGAGCTTTTTCAGGATCAAATATCCTGATATCAGGAGCTACTGCTGTATAAGGAGTAAAGTCGGGGACTCCTGTAAACATATCGGCCAGATCAGTAGCACCTGCATCGTACTGATTAAGATAAGGGAGCCCGAGAATATTCCAGAATGTTTTAAAAATACTTCCGAAGCTGTAATGAACTTTGCTTACCCAATTTTTTTTGGCATATGGTGAGATCACCATCAGTATACTCCTGTGAGCATCAATATGGTCAACACCATTCTGAGCATCGTCTTCCGTTATAACGATTGCCATATTTTTCCAGTAGGGCGTATGTGACAGATATTCAACTATCCTGCCCACTGCCAGATCATTATCAACCATATAACTTTCCCGGAAAGGATAACCAGCTTCAGGACGCTCATTAGCTCCATGATCATTTGGAATAATAACTGTAAGCATTTGTGGCATTGTTTTGCCGTCGCCAATCCATTTGTCATCAAACTCACTGATAAACTGGCTTATCCTGAACTGATCAGGAATAGCCATATTGAATGTTGGATATTGCCTTGAGCTCCTTGTAAAGATCGGCGTTGGAACAGGAAAGTTAGCAAACTGCTTTATTCCAGTGTATTTATATGAATCATCGTAAAAGGCAGGTTCAAACATTACACTGAAACCGAAATTAAAAAAGTCAATTTTATTACGCTCCAGATGATCCCACATTGACCCTGATTCATTATAATCCTCAGGATAAATGGCACCTGCAGATCCATTCATACCCAGACTTCCAGGTGCAAGAGAAGCTGGCTTATAATTCCTGTTCCCCCCATAACTTGCTGCAGTACATGTCTCTACCCATTCATTGGGATATGTATTCGTAAGCCATCGGTGTCCGTCAGCTGATACATCGGAGTCAACATAAAAATTATCACTCATGGCGAATTCCTGTGCCAGTTTAAGATGATTAGGCATGACAGTGGCATTTTCAATTCTAAGTGTATTCGCTTTGTTTGAAAAAGACGCGTTGTGTCCGTACCTGGTTAATGCAGAATCTCCTTCCCCATTTTTAATTTGCCCAAGTATTTCATCATAAGTCCTGTTCTCTTTTGAGATGAAAACTATATGTTTTATAGGTGACTCTTTCTGGCCTCCATATAACGGAACCGGATTATTCTGACGTGACTTTAAAACCTTCCCGGCCTTCTGCCTGAGGAAATTATTGCTTATTACTTCTGCTGTCATCTTCTTAAGGGATCTTTCCGAAGGAATTTTAATAATAGAAACCGTACCTTTCATCAGATTTCCGATATATGTCCCTTCCTGTCCCTCTTTAAAATCTTTACCGCCATTTGGTCCGCTTCCATAACCTTTGGCGTTTGTAACTACAATGTTTTTCCCGTCAGGCGTGATTTTTAGTTTGGAAGGAAACCAACCTGTAGGAATATGTCCTAAAACTTTAAAAGCAGGAATATCAATCACTCCTATCGCATTAATACCTGCCTCTGCCACAAAAAGTTTTTTTTCATCCGGTGAAACCGCCAGTCCAAACGGGATAACCCCTCTGAAATGTTTCACCGACTCATCAGGTTTTAAAGATATATCCTTAACTATAGAATCCGTTTTAAGATCTATCACTGATATATTATCGTTACTGCCATTACTTGCGAACAGCCAGTCAGTTGTTGCAACGAGTGAGTTTGGACTCGATCCTCCCACAGCTGGAATGCCATCAACCATTTGACCGACCAGGTTTCCGGTTTTTATCCGGGCTATGACCTTCGGATTATCGCAATCTTCAATTGAAATAGCCCAGACTGAAAAAGCCTTATCACTATTTGGATCGCCGAGACCAGGAATCACCATGGAATCAGTTACTATCCCGTTTCTCATAGCTTCTGTATTATACCCGAAAGCCGGGAAAGACAAGGCTTTTTTGTAGTCGGAGGTCTGCTCAATTCTACCTATTTTGCTGTACTGGAACATTCCCACGTTCGCCACATATACTTTTTTTTCATCATGGCTTAGTGCTATACCAAAAGGATAACGTCCAACCTGAACAGACTTAATAACCTGCATCTTCTTCGTATCAATAATCAACATGCGAAAGTTCATCTGATCAACGGCAAAGAGATGTGTACCGTCTTTCGATAAAACCATATCGCCAATGTAGCCGTCGGGAAATCTTTCACCATCTGCAGACACAGCACAATCTATCGAGTCGCTTTTATTCCCGGTTAACAGATCGAAGGTAAGAATACTGTTATCCTGTCCGGCAGCTACATATACCTTCTTGTTATCCGGAGATATCGCCAGTCCCATAAACACAGATTCAAGAACACCTGCATTGCCTGATGGTCCGGGAGGCACCTGTCTTATTTCAGGCTTGGAAGAAAGGTTGCGAATAATTGAAATAGACAAGGGGCTTATTCCGGAATTTGCAGTAACAGCAATCTCGCCATCTCCGCTAAGAACAAGTCCGAAAGGATGTGGAGCTACTTCATAACTTTTTCCGGCTGGAGTAAGAAATCTTCCGTTTGGAAGTACGGTGGTACCGGTTCTGTTGATTTTGGTATATAAGTTTCCGGCAGGAGCTGAAAGCACGTATAGTTCATTTTTTGTTGACTGGCAAGAAGAAACAGTTATGCAGAACAATAAAATCAGTTTAAAAAACTGTCTGAAATTCATCTTTTTAATATTAAATAATTGGTATCAAAACGTAGAGACGCCCAAATTGGGCGTCTCTACAAAATTAATTTATAATCTCAATTTATCTATACCAGTTTCCAGCCTTTTCTGTATTCGTACATCATTAATTTTGTTGCAGCGCCGTCAGTATCATCAATAAAGGTTTCTGTTGCCGGATTCCATTTCACGGTACGTTTCAGTGCACAGGCTATATTACCTAGGTTGCAGACTGTGCAGCTGCTGTGGCCGATTTCAACAGGGACAACCGGGTCTTTTCTCGAACGAACTGATTCAATAAAATTCAACTGATGTGGAATTTTCGTTTCATATGGCCCATCATTATTGCCGCTCTTTTCCGGGATTAATTTTGGATCGGATGCGTTGAAATATCCTCTGGCCACCTCAATCCAGCCTTTGTCTCCCCAGAATTTCACACCTTTGGTTTTTTTCTTGTCAAATGGTTCTGAAGTCATAATTACTCCGTTGCCATATTTGAAGGTCATATATTCGGTTCCGTCACCTATTGGCGATGCCTCAACCGGACCACTTCTGTCCATTCCCAGTCCCCATTGTGCAATATCGAACATATGAGCGCCCCAGTCAGTTGTGAATCCACCTCCCATTTCCGAATACCACCTCCAGGCTCCCCATAATTTTTCATTCTGTTCAGGATCAATTGTTATAGGAGGGTCAAGCTGACTATTGTAATGAATAGGCATAGGCAACGATCCTAACCAGAGATCCCAGTTCAGATCAGCGGGTATAGGTTCTTCAGGCAGGTCATACGGTTTTGGGGGCGCTCCCACATAAGCATTTACTTTTGTTATTTTTCCGATAGCACCTGTTTGTACAAGTTTTACTGCATGCTGAAAGCCCGGGTCTGATCTCTGCTGACTACCAATGGCAAGAATCCGGTTAGTTTGACGGACGACTTTCCTTAATTCCTGTCCTTCCCTGATTTTAAATGTCATAGGTTTTTCAAGATAAACATCCTTGCCTGCTTTGCATGCAGCAATGGCTATCATTGCGTGAGAATGATCAGGAACAGCAATTACAACGGCATCAATATCAGGTCGTGCCAGCAGATCCCCGAATTTCTCATATGTTTCAACTTGTGCTTCTTTCCCTGTTTTGGTATAAAAAGCTTTTACACGCTTCTCAAACCGTTTACGTTTCACTCCATAAACATCGCATCCGGCAAGAACTTTTACTCCCGGTATCTGAAGAAAACCGTTCAGTAAAAACATTGATTGCTGTCCCATCCCGATGAAACCCAGCCTGATATCATTATCCGTTGTCGTTTTATGAGAAGAAATAATTTTTGGAAGCATCATCATCCCTGCCATTCCGGCAATGCCTGAATTTATAAACTGACGCCTCGACCATTGTTTTTTTTCATCCTTCATATGAGTTGTTATTAGTTGTTAAATAGATTAACGATCCAGAAATTCAAGATGCATAAAAATAGTATTTTTCTTTTCAATCGAAAGGATCATAAGCAAGCTAAAATCTGCCGAAAATGGAATATTTTTCAGTATTGCAGAAAATTGAGGAATACAAAAACAGTCCTGGATTATTTGTCTCAAGCTTTCTTTCAAGGTGGAGCACCGGTTGTTCTTTCCTGAGATGAAGAAGCCTGCCAGTCTTTGAAGTTGCTGTAATTGCTTTTATCCTCTGATCGCCACCTTTAATCTCGATATTATAATGATCTCTCAGTATCTGGAAAAGGGATCTGTTTTCAAACTGGCGTGAGGTGATCCTTGGCAGATTTATATTGGCGATATAGGTAATATCATAAAAGATGGGAATATCATCAAGAAATCTTACTCTCTCCATATATATACAACCCGATTCTTTTTCAAGTTCCGTGAGAGGAAACATAAAATCAGAAGGCCATTGAACCAAAACAGGTTTTACAATGATGGTGGTTTTCAGATTACGATTACCAACTGCCGATGTAGTTCCGGCTACCGAAAGAATTCCGATCTCCCGCGGAAGATTATGTACGATACTTCCTTTCCCCTGGTGCTTCCTGATATATCCTTCGTTTGCCAGAGTACTGAGGGACTGACGGACAGTCGGACGAGTCATCCCATATAACTGACATAATTCGTACTCAGATGGAAGAAGATCTCCTTCTTTGTATATACCCTCCAGTATGTGTTTTCTGAGAATCTCAAAAAGCCTCCTGTATTGCGGTATGATTTTCGGAGTGATCATAAAAGGAAATATGAAAATAAAAAGTAAATATAGATATTTTTACTTGTAAATACAAGTTAAATAATTTATTTTTGTAAGCATTGATTTATAACAACATCTGTAATATACTGAAATTGTTTTATTTACTTATTACCATAAGTTAGCAATAAGTAAAAAGGTCAGTATTATTTTGGCATTGACTACTTGAAACACGAAACATTAATTAACATACTCAAAAAAAATTGTAAATGGCAACAGCAGTAATAATGCCAAAACAGGGACAATCTGTCGAAACGTGTATCATAACAAAGTGGTTCAGAAAAAAAGGAGAACATGTATCTTTCGGAGATATTCTGCTTTCCTATGAAACAGATAAAGCTTCTTTTGATCTTGAATCCTCCTCAGAAGGTATTTTGCTCGATATTTTTTTTGAAGAAGGCGCTGAGGTACCTGTTTTGGTTAATATTGCAGTGATTGGTGCAACAGGCGAAGCGACAGATTCATTCAATCCTGTTGCCTCTCCCATTACAACAGCTAAAGCAGCTGAAACCCCTGCTGCTTCTGATGTTTCGGATACAACAAAGGGAACAAAGGCCCGATCCGGCATTGACAGCAACATCAGGATTTCCCCCAGGGCAAAACTGATGGCTGAGCATAAAGGCATTAACTATGGCAGTCTCCGGGGATCGGGACCAAACGGAAGGATCATTGCCAGGGATATTGAGAGTAAATCTTCTGAAGAAAATGCAGGTACGGAAAATATTCAGTCAGTGGAAAATGAATATACAGAACTCCCGCTGAACAATGTGCGAAAGCTGATTGCAAAAGCAATGCATTCTTCGCTTCAAAATTCTGCACAGCTTACTCATCATATGAGTGCTGACGTTCGTTTGCTCCTGGAAGCGAGACAAAAAATCAAAAACAATCTTAATAATGATAAAAGCCAGCAGAACATCACTCTTAATGATATGATTTGCTGGTGTGTGATAAGAGCTCTTAAGAAATTTCCTGAAGCTAACAGTCATTTTCTCGATGACCGAATTAAAACATTTCGCAAAGTACATCTTGGACTCGCAGTTGACACTCCAAGGGGACTCATGGTTCCCTCAGTAAAAAATGCAGATGACATGGACCTTATAAAATTGTCGAAAGAATTAAAATCGGTTGCGGAGGCATGTAAAAAAGGTAACATAAATCCCGAGCTGATCCAAAGCACTTCTTCAACCTTTACTGTTTCTAATTTAGGCAATTACGGCGTGGAAATGTTCACTCCTGTCGTCAATCTCCCGCAGACTGCTATCCTTGGAGTATGTACAATAATAAACCGCCCGGCAAATATTGGAAATAATATTTTCGGTTTTGTACCTTATATAGGACTTTCTCTCACTTACGATCACAGGTCAATTGACGGTGGCCCGGCTACACTGTTTCTTAAAGAGATAAAGGAACAGATAGAAGCATTCAGAT
>DCFT01000065.1 GCA_002319885.1 Bacteroidales bacterium UBA1797 | reverse complement strand
CTAAGTGCCAATACACCTCATTTGTTATTCGACAGGATAAAAGAAAAATCGGGAATACCGCTGATCAGTATAGTTGAGGCTGCCTGCAACGAAAGCATTAAAAGAGGATATAAGAGAACAGGATTGTTTGGGACCGGATTTACTATGGAAGCGTCGTTTTTCACAGATATATTTAAAAAACATGGTATAGATGTGATAATGCCGGATAAGGAAGACAGGGAACTTATTAATTATAAGTTATTCAGCGAAATTGAACTTGGAATCTTCAAAGATGATACACGCCGGATGCTTATAAGGATCATAGAGCAGATGGTACAGAAACAACATATTGATTCCATGATTCTAGGATGCACCGAGTTTCCTCTTATATTAAATGAACCAGTGTATGCCGGTATTCCAATGTTAAATACAACTAAAATTCATGTAGATGCGATAGTAAAGTATTGCGTTGGACAGAAATAATTCTACAATTGCACACCATAAATTTCTTAATATCAGATGATAAAAATTTTCAGAAAATACCATAAATGGCTTGGAGTAATTTTTGCTTATATTATTTTGAGTTTTGTTTTTTCAGGAATTATTCTTAATCACCGCAATGCGTTATCAGTTATTGATGTTAACAGAAAACTGCTTCCAAAAGAATACAGATACCAGAATTGGAACAATGCAGCCGTAAAATCTACTTTAAGAATCTCTTCCGATCAGGATATCGACAGATTTATTGTATCGACAATGGAAGGTTTTTATTATTCTGATGATAATTTTAAAACTGATCTTAAAGAATTCAATTTCCAGCCGCCTGTAAGTGTGTGATAAACATTAAATGCTTTTACATGTTTTGTTTATATAAATCTTAAACAATTGCATATTATGGACGTAATTGAAAAAATCAGTAAAACATTATCGACACCCATCGGCCAGTTCAGATACTTTTGCCTAGGGGAATTGTGTAATGATGGCTATAAGATTGAAGAATTTCCATTTTCTATCCGGATCTTGCTGGAAAATGTAATTCGAAATTTTAACAACAGTAGTTTCAATAAAACTCATCTGGATAATATATTAAACTGGAATCCAAAACAAACGCATAAAGAAATACCATATTTACCTGCAAGGGTATTAATGCAGGATTTTACCGGTATCCCTTCCATTGTAGATATTGTGTCTATACGATCTGAAGTAGCCCGCAAGAATAAAAACCCTAAACTAATTAATCCTCAGGTTCCAGTTGACTTAATAATTGACCATTCTGTTCAGGTCGATTTTTACGGTACAAATTATGCTTATCAACGAAATGTAGCATTGGAATATGAACGCAATAATGAGAGATACTCCCTGTTAAAGTGGGCCAAATCCTCGTTTGATAACTTTAATGTACTTCCTCCAGGAATGGGCATATGTCATCAGGTGAATCTCGAATACCTGGCAAAAGTAGTCACTGTGAGAGATGGAATTATATTTCCGGATACTTTGGTAGGAACTGATTCTCATACTCCAATGGTAAATGGAATTGGCGTAATTGGTTGGGGAGTTGGTGGTATAGAA
Organism: Bacteroidales bacterium UBA1797; assembly: GCA_002319885.1. Classification (GTDB taxonomy): domain Bacteria; phylum Bacteroidota; class Bacteroidia; order Bacteroidales; family VadinHA17; genus LD21. The sequence goes on along the minus strand of DCFT01000065.1, from coordinate 24,036 downwards.
GCTGAAGCCGTAATGCTCGGACAACCTGTTTATATTATGCTTCCCGAAGTGGTCGGATTAAAACTGACAGGAAATTTAAAGGAAGGTACAACAGCAACAGATTTAGTGTTATCTGTTGCTGAGCTGTTAAGAAAGAAAGGTGTCGTTGGAAAGTTTGTAGAGGTCTTTGGTAAAGGATTAAATAATCTTTCAGTTCCTGACAGGGCAACAATTTCCAATATGTCGCCTGAGTTCGGATGCACCGTAACCTATTTTCCCCCTGATCATAAGACATTGGAATATTTAAGGATCACCGGAAGAAACAAAAAACAAATAGAAACTGTAGAGAAATATTTGAAAATAAACCTTTTATGGCGTGAAAATGAAGATAAGATAAAATTTACTGAAATTATAGAATTGAATTTAAGTGATATTGAACCATCTATTGCCGGTCCAAAACGACCACAGGACAAAATTTTATTAACCAACGTAAAAGACAGGTTCATTGATATTCTGAAAAACAGCCATGAGAGAGAATATATTTCTTTGGATTCAAGAGCTGAAGGACAATGGTCAAACGAAGGCGGGCATCTTGAAGAAAAATTAAAGGAAACCGGCTCTATGCATAATAAAATAGCTGCAGCTGGCATTGAAATAGGACCGGAACGGGACATAAGGAACGGTCTCAAAAGTGTGAAAATAAAAGTCGATAATTCAGAATACCTTTTCAGTGATGGATCACTGGTAATTGCAGCAATTACCAGCTGTACAAACACTTCAAATCCAAGTGTCATGGTAGCCGCCGGATTACTTGCAAGGAAAGCTGTTGAAAGAGGACTGATGACAAAACCCTGGGTTAAAACCAGTCTTGCTCCGGGATCCAAAGTAGTGACAACATATCTGGAAAAAGCCAATTTGCTTTCTTTTTTGGAGGCGTTGGGATTTCACACAGTAGGTTATGGTTGTACCACATGCATTGGGAACAGCGGACCATTACCTGTTTATATTAACAAAGCAATTATTGAAAATAAATTAGTTGTTGCTTCGGTTCTTTCAGGTAACCGAAATTTTGAGGCCAGAATACATCCGCTTATAAAGATGAATTTTTTAGCCTCTCCTCCTCTCGTAGTTGCTTATGCTATTCCTGGGAGGATTGATATTGATTTTCAAAACGAACCACTGGGATTTGATCCGAATCTTGAGCCTGTATATTTGCGTGACATATGGCCTTCTATGGAAGAAATCCAGAATGTTATGAATAAAGTGCTGGAGCCAAAAGATTTCGTATCGAATTATAAAAGTATTTTTATAGGTGATGAAAAATGGAAAATATTGAACATCCCAAAGGGTGATATATATCATTGGGATAAAAAATCTTCCTACATCAAAGAAGCTCCGTTTTTTAAGAATATTTCCTTAACGCCGGAGAAAATCTCTGATTTTAATTCCGCTAATGTTTTACTTAAACTGAGCGATTCAATTACTACAGATCATATTTCCCCTGCAGGGTCCATAGCTGAAGATTCCCCGGCGGGTGAATATCTCAAAGCTCAAGGTGTTGATAAAAAGGATTTTAATTCTTATGGTTCACGAAGAGGAAATCATGAAATAATGATGAGAGGAACATTTGCCAATGTTCGCTTAAAAAATGAATTAGTTGATAAGGAAGGCGGATTTACAATTTACTTCCCGAGCGGTGAGATTATGACGGTTTTTGACGCTGCTGAAAAGTATAAAGCTGATCATATTCCCCTTATTATTATTGCCGGTAAAGAATATGGGAGTGGCTCTTCAAGGGACTGGGCAGCAAAAGGAGTATCGTTATTAGGGGTACGTGCCATAATTGCCGAAAGTTTTGAACGGATTCACCGAAGTAACCTGGTGGGCATGGGTGTTTTGCCTCTTCAATTTAAAGATGAAGAAAATATTGACTACCTTGATCTGACAGGTAACGAAACGTACGATATTCTAAATCTTGATGATCTGACTCCTAATAAGGAAATTAAAGTTATAGCAACAAAAAATAATGGAGCAAAATTAGAATTTAATGTAATTGCAAGACTTGATTCATTAATGGAGATAGCCTATTATCAAAATGGAGGGATATTGCAATATGTATTAAGAAGTTTTCTAAAAAAGAATAAAAACAACTAAATGAAAGGAATATAACATGAGGATTGATTGGTACAAAACTTCACCCGATGGTTATAATGCAATGAAAGGTCTTGAAAATTTTGATGAACAAAGTAAACTGGAGCCTAAGCTTAAAGAATTAATTAAGATCAGGGCTTCACAAATTAACGGATGTGCCTATTGTCTCGATATGCATACAAAAGATGCACGTGCACTTGGCGAAAGTGAGCAAAGGATTAATGTATTAGCTGCCTGGCGTGAAGCTCCCATTTATTCGCCCCGGGAAAGAGCTGCACTTGCCTGGTGTGAGGCAATAACGTTGCTTCCAGAAACCGGTGCACCTGACGATGTTTATGCTGAAATTGAACGATTATTTGATCAGGATGAGATCGTTGCACTGACATTTGCTGTTGTTACTATTAATAGCTGGAATAGACTTATAGTTGGTTTTAGAGGAGAAATGAGGAATTATGTGTCGAAAAAGATACAATTATAAACGAGCTAATGTCTTTAGCTGCTTAAATTTCATAAATAAGTTATGAAGTATCGAATAGAAAAAGATACTATGGGGGAGGTCCAGGTACCTGTGGATAAATATTGGGGGGCTCAAACACAACGATCAATAATGAATTTCCCCATTGGTCCGGCCGCATCTATGCCTGTTGAAATTATTCATGCGTTTGGTTATTTGAAAAAGGCTGCTGCGATTACAAACAATAGATTCGGATTATTATCAGCCGATAAAATGAAGATTATTTCAGAGGTATGTGATGAAATTATAGCAGGAAAACTTGATGAGCAGTTCCCTTTGGTTATATGGCAAACAGGTTCAGGAACTCATACGAATATGAATTGCAATGAGGTTATTGCAAATCGCTCCCATGTATTGCTGGGCAACAAATTAGGAATAGGAATACGGTTCATTCACCCAAATGATGATGTGAATAAGTCCCAGTCATCCAACGATACTTTTCCGACAGCGATGCATATTGCAGCCTACAAAAAAATAGTCGAATATACCATCCCGGGGATAGAGATACTAATTAACACCTTGTCTGATAAATCTTTAGCACTGGCCGGAATTGTCAAAATCGGTCGTACTCATTTAATGGATGCGACCCCTGTTTCACTCGGACAGGAATTTACAGGGTATGTGTCACAATTGAAACATGGAATAAAGGCGTTGAAAAACACATTAGCGCATCTTTCAGAGTTAGCTATGGGGGGAACCGCTGTTGGAACCGGTTTGAACACTCCTGAGGGTTATGCCATAGAGGTTGCAGCCACAATTGCCCAACTGACAAAACTGCCTTTCATTTCTGCTGAAAACAAATTCGAATCTATGGCAGCAAATGATGCCATAGTAGAAACTCATGGTGCAATAAAACAATTGGCAGTTAGCTTAATGAAAATAGCAAACGATATCAGAATGATGGCCTCTGGACCAAGGTCTGGAATTGGAGAAATTACTATTCCATCAAACGAACCTGGATCGTCAATTATGCCCGGCAAAATAAATCCGACTCAGACAGAAGCTTTGACCATGGTTTGTGCACAAATAATGGGAAACGACACAACCATTTCAGTTGCAGGTTCAAATGGCCACTTCGAGCTTAATGTTTTCAAACCGGTCATGATAAGCGCTTTTTTACAGTCCGCTACCCTTATTGCGGATGCCTGCAAAGCATTCAGTGATAATTGTGTTATTGGAATTAAGCCTAATCTGGAAAGGATTGAAGAGAACCTTAAAAAATCATTAATGCTTGTGACTGCATTAAGCACTCATATCGGGTATGAAAATGCTGCGATAATTGCCAAAAAAGCTACGGACGATAATTCAACTTTGAAAAAAGCAGCTTTGGAATTAGGGCTTTTGACAGAACAACAATTTGAAGAATGGATTGTCCCCGCAGCAATGATTGGCCCAATTAAGAGGATCCTGTAAGTTCTTTTCTACTGTCGCATTTGTTCGTCATTTAACAGGAATGACGATGGTAAACAGTTAAATAACATGTAAATGTATGAGATAATTAATTAAGCGGAACCTTACTCAGAAAGTGACGAGCTTAATAACTTTAAATAAAGACCCAAAAGTGATTTTTTATTATTATTTTTACTTAACTGAATTAAAAACTGTGGTCTTTTAATATTGGGATTCATGATCTCCGGAGTATTCTCTCATCATATTACTGCAATACTTTACACCGGGTATTAAACTTTGTAAACAGAAATGGGAAGGATTCTAAATAGCATTCATCGGTTTTTTTCAGAAATGTCCAGATCATCCTCTCCTAATGAGGATTATATCAATAAACTTTTTCTCTGGTTCCTGATTCTCGCTGCAATCATAATGATAATCGTTATCGTTGCAGTACTTATCGGAGCAATTCATTACCGTTCATCACGACATCAGGGTGAGCCTGAACAGATAACCGGTATAAAGTGGCTGGAAATCACGTGGACCATCATTCCCTTACTTATTCTTTTAATCTTTTTCTATTTCACCGTCAGGTTCATGAAAGACATTGATCAGCCGGTGGATAAGAACCAACAAGCCGATATAATAATAACAGCCAGGCAATGGTGGTGGGAAATGCAATATTCAAAATACAATTTTACCACTGCTAATGAACTGCATATTCCCGTTCATCAAAAGCTTTTGATGAGAGTGGAGTCAGCTGATGTCATACATGACTGGTGGGTACCGGAACTTGGCAGAAAAATTGATGCCATACCGGGCACATCAAATTATTCATGGTTAGAAGCTTCTGATACAGGAGAATATAAAGGAGCCTGCAGTGAATATTGTGGGACTCAGCATGCCGGGATGCGCATACTTGTGATTTCGGAGACTAAAAATGAATTTGACCAATGGGTTCAGGACCAGCAAAAAGTGCCATCTCCTCCGGTTGATAGTGTTGCTCAGAGAGGCATGAGATTATTCAGTGAAAGGACATGTGCCGGTTGCCATTCCATATCGGGAACAGTTGCAGTATCACATATCGGACCTGATCTTACTCATCTGGCTTCAAGGAAAACATTAATTAGCGGGGTTCTCACCAATACGCCAAAAAATCTTTATTTATGGCTTCAAAACCCACAAAAACTAAAAGAAGGTTCGCACATGCCAAATTTTATTCTTTCAAACAATGAACTTGAAGCACTTGTAAAATACCTGGAGGAATTGAAATGAAGTTAAATATTCATATACCTGAACCAACTAAACTTATCCCTGATATAAGAACAGGTGAAGGATTATTGCAATGGCTTTCTACTGTCGATCACAAGCTCATAGGTATAATGTATCTGTGCACAGCCTTACTATTCTTCGTGCTTGGTTTTGGTGAAGCACTGATGATGCGCATTCAACTCATGCGTCCTTTAAATAATTTTTTATCTCCGGAAGCTTATAATCAGTTATTTACGACACATGGTACCAATATGATTTTTCTGGTACTTACCCCGATGTTATTAGGATTTGCCACGTACAGCCTGCCCTTAATGATCGGGGCAAATGAGATGGCATTTCCGCGACTTAATGCTTTCAGCTATTGGATTTTCCTCCTGGGAGGGCTGATCCTTTATGCAAGTTTTTTTGCAGGTGGAATGCCCAACGTTGGCTGGTTCAGTTACGCTCCATTAAGTGAAAGGTTTTTCAGTTCAACAAAAGGTGTAGACTATTGGGTCATCAGTCTTCTATTGATGGGTATAGGTTCAGTAGGTGCGGCACTGAATTTTGTTGTGACAACACTTACTATGAGGACAAAAGGAATTCTGATGAACCAGCTTCCTCTTTTTGTCTGGATGGTATTCGTAAATTCATTTTTAATTCTTGCAGCCTTCCCGGTGCTTAATGCAGCGCTGTTCATGATATTTATCGACAGGCAATTTGATGCACATTTCTTTGTGAGTGCCACGGGTGGATCTCCTGTGATGTGGCAGCACCTTTTCTGGGGCTTTGGACATCCTGAAGTATATATACTTGCGTTACCAGCCTTTGGAATGGTATCTGAAGTGATACCCGTGTTCTCGCGTAAGCCAATATTCGGATACGAATTTATAGCTGCGTCATCGGTTGCAATAATGCTATTGTCTTTTGGGGTATGGGCCCATCATATGTTTGCAGTCGGACTAGGAACAACTTTTAATGCTTTCTTTGCTGCATCAAGCATGCTTATTGCAGTCCCTACAGGGATTAAAATATTTAACTGGATAGCGACAATGTGGGGCGGTTCCGTACAGTTGAAAACAGCTATGCTGTTTGCTTTGGCACTGGTGGTTAACTTCACGATCGGCGGACTGAGCGGCGTAGGATTCTCATTGGTTCCGGTCGACTGGAGATTGACTGATACTTATTTTGTAGTTGCACATATACATTATGTATTGATCGGAGGTTCCCTCACGGGAGGCTTTGCAGCAGCTTACTACTGGTTCCCGAAAATAACAGGCAGGATGCTTTCAGAAAAAATAGGAAAGTGGCATTTCTGGCTTTATTTTATCGGTTTCAACTGTACATTTTTTGTATTTCACTTTCTTGGTTTATTAGGAATGCCTCGCCGCGTTTATACCTATCCCGATCTCCCCTATCTTGGCACACTGAACTTGTTTTCAACAATTAGCGCTTGTGTCTTCGGTATTTCATTTATTCTGTTTTTCTGGAATATCTTTTACAGTCTCAGGCATGGCAGGATAGCAGGAAATAATCCGTGGAATGCATGGACTCTTGAATGGTTAACATCGTCGCCGCCTCAGCAAAAGAATTTTGAGAAAGTGCCATTAGTAAGAAGCCGGAGGCCATTATGGGATATGCTGCATCCTGAAGATCCCGACTGGAAAAGGGAAAACAAAAACAAAATCAAAAAAACAGGCTATGAATAAAAATAGAATACTGATGTTCTTTTTTGTAGGATCAGAATCTTTCTTTTTTCTGGCATTAATTATTTCATATATATATTTCAGCCATACAGGAGGAGTTCTTTCTGAATCATCACACTATCTTGATGTAAAAAGAACCGGTATTTTCACAATTGCCCTTCTTTCGAGCAGTATTACGATTTTTCTTGCGGATGTCAGTCTTAAACGGATGAACAGGAAAGCTCATAGGATCTGGCTTGCCGCAACAATTATACTCGGGTTGATCTTTATTCTAGGTCAGACAACGGAATATTTAAAACTTTATAAGCTTAACTTCACAATCAGTAAAAACGTTTTCGGATCGGCCTTCTTTACTCTGACAGGATTTCATGGATTACACGTCCTGATTGGCTTACTGGTATTATTAATTGTTTTAATTATGATCAATAATGGCAAGTTTAAAACAATCGAACATACTGCCTTTAGTTCTGCCGCAATTTACTGGCATTTTGTAGATGCGGTATGGATTGTGGTTTTTAGTGTGGTTTACCTTGGTGCACTCATATGAATACAACAAAATTTCTTCTAAGTTACTGGAATCTGAATATAATGGCAATACTGGTTATCGTCCTCATGGTCGCCTTTCATTATATTACAAACGGGTACCGTTTTTCACGCAGGAGCCCGCTGTTTTTTTCTGCAGTAATTCTATTTATTCTTGTAACTGTTTCCCCATTGGATTTTCTGAGTAAATATTACCTTTTCAGCGCACATATGTTCCAGCATATCGTGCTGCTTCTTATAATACCTCCTTTGATACTTTCCGCGACCGATAAGAATTTTCTTGAGAAAGTATTCCAAGCTGGATTGTTAAAAAAAGCGGGTAATTTTCTTTTCTATCCTCTGGTTGCATGGTTTTTAGGAGTAGGATCCATGTGGATAATGCATTTACCGGCTCTTATGATGCAAATGAATGACTCAACATTCCTTATGGATACCCAAATGATAATTCTGCCAGTTCTGGGATGGTTTTTTATCTGGCCGGTTTACTCCCCTATAAGCTTCAGGAGATTAGAGCCTCTTCAGAGTTCGGTCTATCTTTTTCTGGCCTGTGTCGGGTGTACGGTACTGGGAATTCTGATAACTTTTGCTCCTGCAGACATGTTTACCGGCGGAATGCAACAGGAAAATCTGAATCTGATTAAAATGATCCAAACGGATTGGGGTATCAATAACAGTACCGATCAGATGATGGGTGGATTGATCATGTGGGTACCTGCATGTATTATATATCTTACAAATATTATGATAGTTCTTTTCAGGTGGTTTACAAGACAAACGGCGTAAAACCACCTTCGCTATCCCTCGACAGGCTCGAGATTAGCTACGGTGGTCAAGGGGTGTAAGGCGTAAAAAAAAAGTAATAAGGAACGAAAGCTAACAACGATTAATAAATATGGATGAGCCAGTTATCAAATTAAATGAGGAAGAATACCCGCTTCAGCCCTCCGACCCTGAGATAATACCAGATTCTACATATTGGCCTCTCGCGCTGGCATTTGGCACTACTCTTCTGTTTTGGGGATTTCTGACTTCCCTGATACTTTCAGGAGTTGGCATATTGTGTATGGCAATTTCATTAGCAGGATGGATTGGGGAAATAAATAATGAAAAATGACCTTAATATGGATAGTCGTCGCTCGTTTATTATAAAATTACTTGGAATTTTTGGAGGAATAGTAACAATAATAATTTCTATACCTGTTATCGGGGTTTTTCTTGAACCGCTGGCGCGGAAAAAACCTGAAACATGGAGATCGGTTGGTAATATTGATAAGTTTAAAACAGGGGAAACTGTATTAGTAGATTTCCCGAACTCATCCTCCTTACCATGGACGGGAACGGTATCAAAAACTGCCAGCTGGCTGAGACGGGTATCCGACACTCAGTTTATTGCTTTCTCTGTCCACTGCACTCATCTTGGTTGTCCCGTTCACTGGCTGCCTGATGCTGAAATTTTTCTCTGCCCGTGCCATGGCGGAGTATTTAACAAAGATGGATCTTATGCTGCCGGTCCCCCTCCAAAAAATCTTTCACAATACCCGGTGCGCATTGAAAAGAATGAAGTCCAGATATTGGCAAGTCCAATCCCGATAACAACCTTATAATGCTTTACGATTGAAAACTCTGAGAAAAATATGGAAATGGTTTGATGACCGGACAGGAACAACGGAAGCCATAAATCCCCTGGCAGACCATCTTGTGCCACCTGATGCTAACTGGTTGTATGTATTTGGAAGTGCAACTCTCTTTTGTTTTATACTTCAGGTAGTTACCGGCCTTGCACTGGCTTTTTTGTATCAACCGTCTACCGGAACCGCTTATGAATCATTGAAATACATTACTTATCAGGCCCATTTCGGACATTTTCTGCGCGGTATCCATTATTTTGGAGCATCGGCGATGATTCTGCTTGTTGGCATTCACATGATCAGGGTATATCTGATGGCAGCGTTTAAATATCCGCGGGAAATGAGCTGGATTAGCGGTTCGATATTATTAGTTCTTACAGTTACAATGGGGTTTACCGGTCAGTTACTAAGATGGGATAGTAATGGAGTATGGTCAGCAATTGTCGGAGCTGAACAGGCCGGGCGTATACCATTTTTAGGCAAAGCTGTTGCAAGGATATTTCTGGGAGGCGAAACGATAACCGGTTTGACTGTAAGCAGGTTTTTTTCTATACATGTTTTTTTGATTCCGGCGATGCTTTTCGCATTGATTGGTCTCCATTTGTATCTCGTTATCAGAAACGGCATATCAGAACCTCCAAAGACCGGCAAAAAAGTTGAACCGGCAAATTACAGAAAATGGTACCAGGATATGCTCAGGGATAAAGGAGTACCATTCTGGCCCGACGCAGGATGGAGAGACCTTGCTTTTGGCGTTCTGGTAATTTTCGTAATTGTGATTCTTTCATTAGTTGTTGGTGCCCCTGAAATCGGTAAACCTCCTGATCCGTCAGATATTTATGCAAACCCCCGCCCCGACTGGTATTTTATGTGGATTTTTGCATTGTTTGCATTGATGCCGAGAGAAATTGAATCTGTAGCTATAGCTTTCAGTCCGGTTATTCTGGGAATAGTTTTAATCCTGCTACCGCTACTTAATAATAAGGGAGAAAGGAGTCCATTGAGACGTCCATGGGCAATTGCAATTGTCACAATTATTGTTACAATGGTCGCGTCCTTCTGGTATATTGGACAAAAATCCCCCTGGTCGCCCGCATTTCAAACTAAACCATTATCACAGGAAGTTATAGGCAATGTCAGTACAAATGCAACGAATGGCGGCGATTTATTTTACAAGAAAGCGTGCATATACTGCCATGCAGTTTCCGGATATGGAGGGAAGAGAGGTCCTGACCTTACCTACGTCGGAAGCCGGCTCACCAGCGAACAGATAACTATCAAGATCGTCAATGGAGGAGGAAACATGCCATCGTTCGGCGCTTCGCTTACAGGAAAAGATCTTAATGACCTGACAGCCTTTCTGTTAACAAGAAAGAAATGAAATCAATACCCCACAGGCTCGCCTTATATGATCTTCATTAGTCTCTATTGTTCACCCGGCTTTAACATCTCAGCAGGGTACAGTAATTCGCCATTTACAATTTGAGCTGGGGAAGTGTAGGTGTGTTCCTGAGTGTTCCTGAGTTTTCCCGATACCCATTATGTGAAACACTGTCCAGCCATGAAGCTTTAAGTAATCAGAAACGAGTGACCGGTGACAGCGCCACCATAGAGCCTCTGAACACATATAAGCGATCCGCCCCTTGGACCCAAAACGTTCAAGCTCCTGTATAGCTTCCTTAAAAGAACTGGTTTCCATATAATCTGCGTATCCTCTGAATGCTGCAAGACGCCAACCTGTATTGATTGAATCAGGCTTCACCCTCCTTCGGCCTCCGAGTTCTCTTAAATGAATATATTTAATATTGTTTTCAGGTAATGATACCTCAAGAGCTTCTTTATTAAAATGCGGGTAACGCTTTGAGCCTAGAACGCTTCTAATATCAGCTAAACATTCAATATGAAAAGATTTTAGGATATCCATAAATTCCTTAAGAGTACGGGTAGAATGACCAATTGTCCAAATTATTCTTTTTTGTTCAGTTTCATTCATGATATATTGGGAAGCTTGTATGTTCTTTTATTTATCCATTTTGATATTTTCGTTCTTTTCATTAATTAATGCTGCAATGAGTCCCGTCCATCCTGTCTGATGTGATGCCCCAAGTCCTTCGCCTGTTTCTGCATGAAAATATTCGTGATAAAGTATAAGGTCCTTGTTTTCTTCACGTTGGTAAAAATCATTATATCGACCGTACACAGGTCTGGTTGCTTTCTGGTCTTTAATGAATATTTTTTGCAAACGGTCACTGATTTGGAAGGCTACTTGTTCAAGGGTAAGATAATTACCGGAGCGACTTGGAAACTCAACCTTCAATTCATCGCCAAAATACTTATAGTATACCCTTAATGATCGTATAATAAGATAGTTCACCGGGAACCAGACAGGTCCACGCCAATTTGAATTATTGCCAAATATCATTGATGTGGATTCACCAGGTTCGTATTTCAGAGAATATAATTGTTTATCTATTTCGATCTTATAACTGCTGGAGTGTTTTTTTGAAACTGACCTGATACCATAAGGTGACAGGAATTCATCTTCATCAAGTGTGGCATATAAAAGTTTTTGCAATTTCTCCAAATAAATAAGAGAGATAAGTTTATCGCTATCATCTTTTTCCTCTTTTTGAATAACTGACTCATATAGTCCACGTTCCTTACAAAATTTCCTGAACCAATTAATCCCATGTTTGAATTGTCCAAGTTTATTCAATATGTTTTCAGGAAGATAGAGTGTTGCAAAAAATGAAGTGAGCCCAACGATGGAGCGTACTTTTAGAGGCATTTTCTTACCATCCGGAGATTTAAGTACATCATAGAAAAAGTTTTGTTCTTCATCCCACAGTCCATTTGTGTTTAACGATTCAGCTATCAGGGTATATTGTTCAAAATACTTTATAGCCACATCCTGATAGGTTTTATCACTCTGTGCAATTTCAAGGGCCATTTCCAGCATGAATGTGGCAAACATACCCATCCAGGCCGTACCGTCAGCCTGTTCCAGAATATACCCTTTTTTCAGGATGGTATCACGGTCTATAACCCCAATATTATCAAGACCCAGAAATCCACCTTCAAAAATATAGTTTTCTTCGGCATCTTTCTGGTTAGCCCACCAGGTAAAATTGATAGATAATTTCTGAAAAATGCGCTTAAGAAAATCAATATCACCTATGCCTCTCTTTTTCTTATCAATTTCATACACCTGCATGGCAGCCCAGGCTTGCACCGGAGGGTTAACATCACTGAAACTCCATTCATATGCAGGAATCTGGCCATTGGGGTGTGTATACCATTCCCTGTTTATAAGAATTTGCTGTTGTTTGGCAAAATCAGGATCAATATAGGCGAATACAATCATATGGAAGGCAAGGTCCCACGATGCATACCAGGGGAATTCCCATTTATCGGGTACTGAAATAACATCCCGGTTATTCAAATGTTTCCAATTGCTGTTTCTTCCGGTTAAACGCTCATTGGGAGGAGGCGGTTGTCCTATATCGCCATTCAACCATTGCCTGACATCATAATAATAGAACTGTTTGTTCCAGAGCATGCCGGCATAAGCCCTTCTGGCGAGCAGGGTTTGTTCTGGTGACAGGTTTGCAGGGATAATGGTTTTATAAAAATCATCAGCTTCCGTTTTTGAATTAGTGAAAGCATTATCGTACTCCTGGCCGAAAGGTTTTTGCAGGTCTTTCTTTCTCGATAGACGCAGCCGGAACCTGGCTGTGTCTCCATGTTCTACTCTCACATAGTAAAGCGGTGAAAACTTTGTACCTGTTTCTTTGTCCTTAAAAATAGTAAAGTCATTATTGATCACTGCCGTATGAAAGGTATCTTTTACATAAGGTGTCTCATTGGCAATCCCGAAAATTTTCTCTTTGTTGGTCTCGTTTTCAGTGAATAGTAATTGTTCTGTTTGATCGAAGTACAGGTAATATTGTCCGATAAAAGGATGGGTGGCACAAACTTTGGGAGCTTCTTCAGAATTTTTTAGCAGCTTAATATCCGGCTTTCCCTTGATCAGATCGGGAGACCATTGCCTGCGGAACCAGAGAGTTGGTAATACCGTAAGAGGAGCTGTTCGCTCACTCCGGTTTTTCACTTCAATGAGGATGCAAATTTCCTCCTGGTCAATTTTAGCATAAGTTATGGTAATGTCAAAATAATTATTCCCATTGAAAATTCCTGTATCAAGCAACTCAAATTCATCTTCCTGGATAGATCGTTTTCTGTTTTTCGCCAGTAACAGGTCGTATGGAAAAGCGCTTTGAGGATATTTATATAAATATTGCATATAAGAATGTGAAGGCGTATTATCCAGATAATAATAGAGTTCTTTTACATCTTCTCCATGATTGCCTTCCTTGTTAGTGAGGCCAAATAATCTTTCTTTCAGGATTGGGTCTTTCCCATTCCAGAAAGCCGGGGCAAAGCAGAGCTGACATTGGGCATCAGATATACCTGCCAGTCCGTCTTCCCCCCAGCGATAAGCTTTTGAGCGTGCATGTTCATGTGGAAAATATTCCCATGCATTTCCATCTTTGCTGTAGTCTTCACGAACTGTGCCCCACTGACGCTCACTCAGATAGGGTCCCCAGCTTGCTGTTGGAAGCTTATCTTCCTTCTGCCTGGCCAGCCGCTGTTCTTCAATAGTTGTATTATCCATCGGGTTTAAACTGATTATATAATGGTCTGAATTGTTAATATATTACGCTGTCATTTAAAAATTCACAGCTTTAGTAACGATAATAGTTATAACCTTTATTAAATAAATTATTTTCATAAAATGTAGGCATTGATTTAACCATTAGTTGAAAAGCCAGGATATAAGGTCATTCCGCCGTCAATGAATAAAGTTGAACCATGCACATAATCACTATCGTCTGAGGCAAGCCATACAGCAGCTTTAGCGATATCCAGTGGCTCGCCCACACGGTTATAAGGGATCAATTCGAGTAGCTTTGCTTCTGCTTCAGGGGTGCCCCATGCTGAACGGTTTATGGGTGTTTTAATAGCCCCGGGCGCTATACTGTTCACTCTTATTTTATGTTTACCTAACTCCTGAGCCATGGACTTCATAAGCATGCTGACGCCTCCTTTGGATGTTGCATAATTGACATGCCCTGCCCAGGGAATTGTTTGATGGACCGAACTCATGCAAATGATCTTTCCTAATGCTGATGATCGTTCAGGTACAGGTCCTCTGCGAAGGAACTCAATAGTAGCTTCGCGTGCACACAAGAACTGGCCTGTGAGGTTTACATTCAATACCAGCTGCCACTCCTGTAAACTCATGTCAATAAAGGCAGAATCTTTTTGTATTCCGGCATTATTCACCAGGATATCAATAGTTCCAAACGACTTAATCATCTGTATGAACATTGCCTTTACCTGATCTTCCTGGCTTACATCGGCTTCAATAGCAACAGCGGTTCCTCCGAATGATTTGATTTCCTCTATCATTGATTGTACAGCATCTTCGTCCGTAATATAATTTATGACAACCCGGGCTCCCTCTTTTGCCATTTCCAAAGCGATAGCCTTACCTATACCTGAGTTAGCACCGGTAATCATAGCTGATTGTCCTTTTAGTCTTTGATTCTGATTCATTTAAAAAAGGATTAGATTATTTTGTGTTAATATTGTTTTGCAGGCTTATCATCCGGTTCCTTAAGACAGTTCCCAACTCTCCCGAATTTGTGCTCATATGTAATTAAATCATCATCATTTTTTTTGCAGTACTTACAATATTTTTTACAGTAATTCCATAATGCTCACAGAGCTCTTTATAAGGAGCACTGGCACCGAATTTTGAGATTCCTATAACTTTCCCCTGATCACCTACCCATTCGCACCAACCCTGAGGTGATGCTGCTTCCACTGCAATCCTGGCTTTAATGTCTGCAGGCAATACCTTATCGCGATATTCTTTTTTCTGCATTCTGAACAATTCCCAGCTTGGCATACTTACAACACGGGCATCAACAGATTCATTTTTAAGTTCACGCTGAGCCTCAAGAACATATTGAACTTCTGAACCGGTTGCAATCAAAATTATATCGGGCTTTCTACCTTGTTCCGTAGAAAGTATATATGCACCTTTTATCACTCCATCGGCATGTGCAAGATTGTTGCGATCAAAAATCGGTAACTTTTGCCTGGACAAAACCAGCATAGTTGGACCTTTTGTGTTTTGAATAGCAGCACGCCATGCAAATGCGGCTTCATTAGCATCGGCAGGACGAATAAGACACATGCCGGGCATGGCTCTGAAAGAAGCAAGGTGCTCAACCGGCTGATGCGTGGTTCCATCTTCTCCTAACCCTATAGAATCATGTGTCATAACGTAAATTACAGGCAACTGCATTATGCACGCAAGCCTGATTGCAGGCCTGGCGTAATCGGTAAAAATGAAAAATGTTGCAGCATAAGGACGAATGCCACCATGAAGATTCATTCCGGAACTGGCGGCACACATCACATGTTCTCTAATACCCCAGTCTATATTCAGGTTGTCATACTTTCCTTTTTCGAAATACCCCGATGATTTGATTATCGTTTTTGTGGATGGTTCCAGATCAGCGCTTCCTCCCATCAGCCAGGGCAAATGTGGCTTAACTGCATTGATCACATCCGCCGAGATTTCTCTTGTTGCTTTTGGTCCGTCAGAGGGTTTATAAACCGGAATTTTGCTGTCCCAGCCTTCCGGCAGTACCTGTTCCATGTATTCATTCAATTGTTTTGCCAGATCGGGATATGCTTTTTTATAATCGCCGAATATCTTATTCCATTTTTCCTCAAGTATTTTACCTTTTTCAATTGCTGCACTCATATGCGATTTTACATCATCAGGAACCCAAAAAAATTTATCTTCCGACCAACCGTAATTTTTTTTTGTAAGTTTCACCTCCTCAGCACCTAAAGGCGATCCATGAGCTTCTGATGTATCCTGTTTATTAGGTGATCCGTATCCAATATGAGTACGAAGGATTATAAGAGATGGTTTATCAGACACACTCTTTGCCCTTGTGTATGCTTCAGATATTACCTGTATATCATTTCCTTTGTCACCCAGATTCTGAACATGCCAATGATAAGATTCAAAACGTTTGGTAACATCATCTGAATATGTAAGTGAAGTATTTCCCTCGATAGTAATATGGTTATTATCATATAATACAATTAATTTCCCCAGTCCGAAATGACCTGCAATTGATGCGGCTTCATTTGAAGCACCCTCCATGAAATCTCCATCGCTGCAAAACACGTATGTATAATGATCAATTAAAAAGTATTCCTTTGTATTAAATATAGCAGCCAGATGGGCTTCAGCAATTGCCATACCGATCGCATTCATTAATCCCTGTCCCAAAGGACCGGTTGTAGTTTCTATGCCGGGAGTGAGCCTATACTCAGGATGACCCGGTGTATTACTTCCCCATTGTCTGAAGTTTTTGAGATCTTCCAGAGATATTTTGTAGCCAACCAAATGCATAACAGCGTATTGCAGCATAGAAGCATGCCCATTAGAAAGCACAAAACGGTCGCGGTTTAACCAATTTGGATTTATAGGATTGTAATGCATATGCTTCATCCATAAAGCATATGCAGCAGGAGCCAATGCCATTGGTGTCCCGGGATGCCCTGAATTGGCTTTCTCCACAGCATCAATGGCAAGGCACCGGATTGTATTAATAGATTTTTCTTCAATATTCATCAGTATCTGAATTTTAAGTTTTATCCATGTTATGTAATGCAAAAGCCGCAGCGCCAATTACACCAGAATCATTATGCAATTTGGCTGGCAGAACTTTCAGGTTTTCTGTTGCAGCTTTGAGTGCATATTTATTTACACCGGTTTCGATCTTTTTTAGCAACCGGGGTATCCCTTCCATTATTCCGCCACCAAAAACAATACGGCAGGGAGCATAAGAATTGACTATTGCAGTAGCGCCAGCTATCAAAGCATCAGCAAGATTATCAATAATTATTTTTGCCAGGGGATCATGCTTAGCGTCAGCTTCAGACACAGTTTTTGCAGTAATCTTACTGATATCGTTTCCGGCCATGTCAAGCAAACCCTGACCTCTTTTCATATCTGCCCTGACCATATCCTGTGCATCACGTGCTATCGCCCAACCTCCAGCCAAAGCTTCAAAACAACCTGTGTTGCCACAATGACATTCAGGGCCATGCAGGTCAATGGTCATATGTCCTATTTCACCGGCAGTATTGTTACAGCCAGTTAACATTCTGCCATCGCTAACAATGCCACCACCTATTCCTGTACCAATAAAAATACAAACAATATCATTGCATGATTTACCAGCCCCGTAGAGCCATTCTCCCCACGTTGCAGCTCTCACGTCATTACAAATCGTAACATGTTTACCAAGCATTTTTGATAAGTCATTGCCCAGGTTTACTTCGTGCCAGTTCAGATTTGGTGCATAATGCACGATTCCAGATGATTTACTTAATTGTCCAGGTATGCCTATGCCTATTGTATGCGGAATTGCATCCCTGTTTTTGTCGCAAAGCTGATCAATAGCTTCTGTGATTTGCTTAAGAATTGTCTTATATCTGTGCCCGCTATCTGTAACTAAACGAAGGCGATCATGAAGGCGACCGGAAGAATTAACAAGAGCAACTTCAATCTTTGTTCCTCCAAGATCAATACCAATCGCCCATTGATTTGTACTCATTACATTTAGCTAATTAAAATTCTGCCCTATTACCCTCTAGATCCGAAATTTTTACAAGACGCCGGATGTAACTTTCATCGCCTGGAAAGCAGGTGCTGAGATTGTTATGCCAAATACCGGGAACAGATCGATATATTGAAATCACAACAAATTCTTATCCCATATTGTTCAGTATTATCAGGATAATTAATGTCAATAGAAATTTTATGCTGCTTTCTTCTGAGCAGTTATACTAAAACTAAAAAGACAAAAGAGCTTAGTTACCCTTATCTGGAAAAAGGCATAGAAGTAAAAAAGAATATTACGATTTCCGAATTACTGAACAATTAAATGACTTCTTTTTTCAGTGACTTTCGCATATTGAAGTAAGTCATAATCACAGCAAGCAAAAGTGGTACTACTCCTGCAAAAATAAATAACAGATCAGCAGGCAATCTCAACCATGCAAGATTAACAATATTCTGCTGACCTGAGAACTCAAGACTTCGGGCATGCCAGTATCCATTCTTAATAACGTCAAGTAATTGCAAGACGCCACTTGGAAACAACTGCAGTATTACCATTCCGGCCAGACCAATATTCAGACCCCAGAATGAAATCTTAATGTATTTCTCTATTCTTTTCCAGTGTTCTGCCGAGGAGATCTGTCGTATTGCGAAAATAACAAAAGCAATTCCAAGCATACCAAATACACCCATGAGGGCTGCATGACCATGGTTTGGAGTAAGGTTTGTACCTGTTTCATAGTAACTGATAACCGGAAGATTAATTAAAAACCCAAAGATCCCGGCACCTACAAAGTTCCAGATACCTACTGCAATTAAGAAATAAAATGTCCATTTGTGAGGAAAATCAATCTTATTGCCTTGTTCATCTGATTTTGAGCGCATCAACCTTGCAAAGTCCGAAGCTTCAAGGGTAAGCAGAATTAATGGAACCACCTCCATAGCTGAAAATGAAGCTGATATAGCCATTGAAACAGATGTTTGACCGTTCCAGTACCAGTGATGTCCGGTCCCTAAAATTCCTGCACCCAAGAATAATACAGCATCAAGGTAAATGATACGCGTAGCGGTCTGTTTTGCTACGAGTCCAAGTTTATAAAACATTATAGCCACCATAACAGTTGCAAACACTTCAAAAAAACCTTCCACCCAAAGATGAATTATCCAGAATCGCCAGGTATCAACTGTTGAATAATTGGTTGCAGAACCAAAGAAAAAGGCAGGAAGGTAAAAAAATGGTATCGCAAAAGCTGCCAGCAGGAAGATGGTTTTCAATTCACGCTCTTCAGGTTCATTTTTAGTAGGTCTTACCGACCTTAAAAGCAGGAAGGACCATAATATAAGACCAATAGCCATCAAGACCTGCCAACCGCGGCCTATTTCAAGGTATTCCCATCCCTGGTTGCCCAGCCAGAACCATATTTTTTTCAAGAGATCCTTTACTCCTATGTACTCGCCTATCAGGCTTCCGAAAACCAAAACCACCAAGGCGATAAAAAGGAAATTAATCAAAGCTATCTGACCTTTAGGTTCCCTCCTGGATAATAAGGCAGAAACAAAAATACCTCCGCCAATATATGCCGTAGCTATCCAGAGGATTGCAGACTGCAGGTGCCACGAGCGAAGTACATTTGAAGGAAAGATTGATGACAAGTCAAAGCCGAAAAATCCTTTTGGGTCTGCAAAATAATGAGCCATTGCACCACCAGCAAATGTCTGTAACAAAAGAATAAAAATAGCAACGACAAAGAATTTTATTGAGGACCGTTCTATTGCTGTTGGTTTACCTGGGACCATTTGTGGGGGTTGCAAATCTTTTCCTTCACGCCAGCCTAGATAATTAAAGCGACCAAAGAAAAAGAGTATAAGAGCAATTCCTCCTAGCAGCGTAATAAGACTTAAAGCACTCCAAAGTATAGTTGCGCTCGAAGGACCATTCCCTATCAGTGGTTCATAGGGAAAATTATTTGTATACGAATAATTCTTACCCGGAGCATTTGCAGTAGTTGCCCAGGCAGCCCAGGCGAAAAAGGATGTCAATTGTCTTAACTCTTCCTGATCGGTTATCAAGGTATTCGTTAAACCCCGGTTTGACTCTGGTCTTTGAAAATAATCTCTCCAGTAAGAAATCTGCTGATTATATGACTTTATCTCAGGCTGTGTTAATAAAAGGTTATGGCTAACATAGCTATAGCGATTTTTGGTCATAAAATCACGGGTTAAGGCTACAATGGATTCTTTCTGTGCAGAGGAAATGTCAGAAATGGGAATTTTAAATTTTTCTGCAGCAATGAAACCGGTAACTTCGAGAGC
Organism: Bacteroidales bacterium UBA1797; assembly: GCA_002319885.1. Classification (GTDB taxonomy): domain Bacteria; phylum Bacteroidota; class Bacteroidia; order Bacteroidales; family VadinHA17; genus LD21. The sequence goes on along the minus strand of DCFT01000065.1, from coordinate 3,846 downwards.
AAGATTATGCATATACTGCGCAGAGAAATCAGGACCCATATAAGCTCCGTGCCCCCATATACTACCATTATCCATAAGTGCTCTTTTCAGGAAGAGCTGTTGTCCATTTTCAATATCAGTCCTGGTGAATATCACCAGACCTACACTGTCCGTAACTTTCTCCGGGATCGGGGGTTTTAGACGCCTGTAATACGACCCTGTAGTTACCCATATAAGAACTGCAAATTCCAGAAATAGAATGACAATGATTCCTCTTCTCCACCAAATAGATAAATTCTGGTTTTTTGAACTGGCATTAAAATTTTGCATAGGAAAAAGTCTTGTTTAAATACTACATATCATTAAAATTATAACATATTTTAATTTTCATCTCTGTAACTTCTATCGCGCTCGTTTTTTTTCGAGAAGTATGAGCTGAAATCAGCTTTTATTTAAACACCAAAATAGAGAATCGCATATTCCTCAATATTACATGATTGGTAAGCTAAAATAGTAATATTCTGACATTAATCCAAATCTAAAAATATCTCGCCTGTGTCTGAAACAAGTTAAACAATATATAAAATCCTTAATAAATATGTGTTGCTACTCTTTTTATACTCTCATTCAAAATTTCTGATCTGATAAAAAACAAGTGGCTTCTATTGTATATTTAACAAACAGGAGGCACTCAATCAGATATTCAGTTTACTTTTTTTATTATTAATACTCCAACCCCCTTTTAGTCCAAAGATAAACCATGCAAGAGCAACAGTTCCTGCAGCAAAGATTGTATTGCCAATAACTCTCAGCCACTTCAATGTATGCATAGCCGGTAACTGCAAGAATTCTGCAGAACGTGCGTAACACAACCCGTTTTCACACTTGCAACTGTCCTGGCAAGTCCTATTGACAGAACGATAATAAGAACCATTGCTGCGAGACAAATGTTGATGCTCCATAAAGCACAGAAATAAAACTATAAACCGGCCATATATATGCTTCTAGCCAGGAAGTGCTCCGGCTAAGTTTTACATTATCCCATGCCTCAAAACCCATTAGTACAAGAGGTACAACCTCAAGAGCACTGAATGTTGCCCCCAGGGCCATTATTGCAGTTGTTGTTTCTGTGAAATACAGATGATGAAAAGTCCCAGTAATACCACCCGACAAGAATACAATAGTTGAGAAAAGTACTGCAGTCGTTGCTATTGTTACTTTGAGAATTCGCTGCCTAACAAAAAGTAAAGCAACAGTTTTTTGTTGTCATAAATATTGAGGTTTAGCAAATGATTAAAGAATTATGCTATTTATAGGCAGATTCGAGTTTCTCAATTGCGGTAATACAGTCTTTTAATACTCCTCCGCAAACTCCTTCATTTTCAACTTTTAGAAATTCCTCTAATAGTACATCTTGATCACTCTCAGAAAGGGCATTGTCAGCCATACGGAATAATACATTGTTTTCTTTTGCAATGTGGTTGCGTAACAAGATTATATAACCCTGCATATTTTCATATATTTTAGCAAGTGCAGCTTCGTTACCTTTTTTGTACTCTGAAATTCCTTCAGTCATACCTTTAACATAATCCCTGCCTTCTGCGTGGTCGTGAAGCATTACCGCTATTGGACCCTGCACACTGGAAAAACCTCTTTTTACCATCAGAGGGAACAGATGATTTTCTTCCTTGGCATGGTGAAGTCCATCTGCGTAACTCTTAATCAAGTTAACAGCTTTTTCAAAATGTTCTGTATTCCTGCTTTTGACCAGTAGCATTTTATCCATAACATCGATTAACCTAAGAATATTTACATGATCATTTTCTAAATTTTTTGTTGCTGTTTTCATTTTTAGAGAGGTTTATATTATATTGGATTTATCTTTTTTTAAAGCGCTAATGCTTTAGGATACAGTATGTTATTTTCGAGATGTACATGAACATGCAAATCATCCTCAAATTGATGCAGAAGTTTAAATGCTACATTATAAGTATTGCAACCATCTTCTGGTACCAGGTAGTTTGAGGTAATTTCATTTATCTTGTCCATTGCTCCGCCGGCAAATTCATGCTCGCTACTCATTCGACTAATTTCAGATATAATCGTAGCCTTAGCCATAGCAGAACTATTCTTTATAACCTCTTTGATTGAAGGAAAAAGTACTTCTTCTTCTTTTTTGAGATGCTGTAAGAGCTCGGCGTTTATTTTTTGAAATAAATCAGCAACTACAATAAGTTCCTGATGATGTGAACCATGCACCGAAGCAATTTTTTGTGTGTAAAACACCAGCTCCGGTAGCGTTTTAAGAACATACTTATGATGGGTATTAACAATATAATCTATGAGAAAACTTAATTCCCAATCATTATAATTCTGAACTTGATTTATGGGTACATTCTCAAGTTCTTTTAATTGCTTCACGAGTACAGAATGATCAATAGATTTCTCTGAACAGGCATTATTAAGGCTTTTTTTCCCGCCACAACAAAAATCAATACCTGCATTTTTGAATATTTCGGCTGCTCTGAAATCTGTAGCAACGATTTCACCTATAGCTATTTCGTTGTATTCTTTGTTTTTTAACATATACTTTTAATTAATATTAATGATGCAAATATATAAATATTTGTATTAAAAGACAAAAAGGTCTTTTTGTTATTTATAAAATATTATTTATCTTTGTCAGAACATATTGCTTTAAAGAAATATAAGATCTATGTTCAGTAAAGAGACAGAATATGCACTTAGGGGACTGGTTTACATTCAAATTCAAAATCTGATTAGTAAAAACCCAGGAGTAGCCGAAATTGCAAAAGAAATAGACGCACCTCCTTCTTTTACTGCAAAGATTTTGCAGCGTCTTGCCAGACAGGGGTTTGTTAAATCACAGAAAGGGAAAGGTGGAGGGTTTTATTTTGATAAGGATAACCCCGACGTTCCGGTTAAAGATTTAATTGTAGCAACGCAAGGTGGTACACAATTATCCGGGTGTGTGTTTGGACTCAGGCATTGCGATGTCAATAATCCATGCCCATTACACCAAAAGTATGCCCCGATAAGAGATGCAATTAACTCTCTGGTAACTACTGAAACGATACAATCGTTAGCTAAAAAATACTCTGAGCCAATAACCCTTTCTTGAATATTTGGTTTGGATTTCTGTAATTCCTGAACAATACTAGAAACGAAAGACTGGCCAGTAATTTTAAATTTACCTCATAACTAATCTTTTCTTATTATATGGTAAAATTTTTCATAAAATATAATAAATGGCCTGGAGTGATATTTGCCCTTATAATATTGAGTTATGTTTTTTCAGGAATAATACTTAATCACCGCAAGACATTATCATTTATTGATGTTAATAGAAAAATGCTTCCTTAAGAATACAGATGCCAGAATTGGAATAATGCAGCTTTTAGATCGACACTAAAAATCACTTCGGACAGCATACTTGTATTTGGAAATATTGGGATATGGCTGACTGATAGTAATTTCTCTGATTTTAAAAAATTCAGTGCCGGGATCCCAGAAGGGATAGACAATCGGAAAATATTTCAAATGATCAGAACAACAGGAAATACGTTGCTTGCAGGAACATTTTCAGGTCTTTATACATTTAATTACAAAGACGATAAATGGCTCACTGTTCTTCTGCCGGTTAAAGAAAAAATCATAGCGGATATTATTCAGAAACAAGATACAATTTTTGCTTTAACACTTTCTTTTTTATTAAAGACCACAGATTTATCCAATTTTAGTGTTTCACAATTTCACCACCGGTGAATTACGATAATAAAACTATGCTCTTTAAAACACTATGGTTTATTCACAGCGGAGAGATTTTTGTTTTATTTCAGCACCTTT
>DCFT01000164.1 GCA_002319885.1 Bacteroidales bacterium UBA1797 | reverse complement strand
TTCTCAATTACCTGTACCATATCATCAGGAAGATCAGAATCGAAAAAGAGTCTTTTCCCTGACACAGGGTGATTGAAAGCAAGCGATTTTGCATGTAATGCCTGACGGGGAAGTATCTTAAAGCAATTTCTAATGAATTGCTGATATTTTGTGAAGGTAGTCCCCTTAAGTATCTGATCGCCACCATACTCTTTGTCGTTGAATAAGGGATGCCTGATATGACTGAAATGTACCCGGATCTGATGAGTTCGTCCGGTTTCAAGTTTACATTCAATTAAGGAGATGTATCCAAAATCCTCCAGAACCTTATAATGGGTAATGGCAGTTTTCCCTTCAGTGTCATCTTTAAAGACCTGCATTATCTTCCTGTCCTTTATACTCCTTCCCACATTCCCTGTAATAGTGCCTTCAGAAGGATCAGGAATCCCCCATACCAGAGCATTATATCGCCGATCGGTCGTACGGTCATAAAACTGTTTTGAAAGCCTGTTAAGTGCATATTCATTCTTTGCAATGACCAGAATACCAGAGGTGTTTTTATCGAGACGGTGAACCAGACCCGGACGGCTCTCACCCGAATTAAAAAGGGGAAGATCTTTAAAGTGCCACATCAAGGCGTTGACAAGAGTACCGGTATAATTACCAAAAGCAGGATGGACTACCATATCCGGTTTCTTATTAACAACAAGTACATCATCATCTTCATAAACAATATCCAGAGGAATATTTTCAGGAATGATTTCTACGTCCCGTGGAGGCGTAGGTAAAACAACCTGCACGATATCTCCCGGCTTAATCTTATAACTTGGCTTGACAGTATTACTATTCACCAAAATATTCCCTGCATTTGCAGCATTTTGAATTCGTGTTCTGGAGGCATTCTCAATCCTGTCGCAAAGGAATTTGTCAATACGCAGGAGCGATTGTCCGGGATCTGCTTTAAACCGGTAATGTTCAAAGAGCTCTTGCTGATCGACTAATTCTTCTTCTGTCATTTTATATTAGTACTTAGATTTGATGATCCGGTTATAACCAACCGGCTGTCCATTTACTGTAATTATTAAGAAGTACATGCCATCGTGGAGAGATGAGATATTGACCCTCTCACTAAAAGGAACATTAATTAATTCGTGTCCATTTAAGTCAGATATGGAAATATCGGCTGATCCGTAAAGTTGTAATTCCCCGGGATCAATATTTATATAATCTGATGCCGGATTCGGCCATATATTCATTGTATTCTTATTCTTATAATGAGTAATGGGAACAGAAGTTATTATTGAAGCACCCAGAACAGGCCTTATCATTATACTACCAGCAGCCTGCGACTGATTCCATGCACCATTTAGCCAGTAGAATTGTTTACCCAGGTTAGGTGTATTAACGTCATAACCTACATTAAGAAATGACTCAGAACGTTGTTTCCACCCGACATAGAATGTACCGCTAACCACTACTCCTTCGGGAAAGAGGTAATTGTAAAAACCATTGATCATGTTTCCCTGTTCGACCATGACATCTTCCTTCGTATAAAGAATATCACCTGGAATTCCATTATTATCGGCCCAGACAACAAGATCAAATTCCCTCAGATTAGCATCCTGGTAGCTGTCGTTGAAACATATCATGATTGCTCTGACTGTATCCTGAACATAGGAAACGAATTTATAAGCTACCATGGCATTTCTCGATCCAAGCCCGTTTATTCCATATCCACCCTCAGATGTCCCATCGTCAAATGCAAAATAGTTTTTAAAAACCTGATAGTAGATTGAGGTATCGTTTCCCTTGGGATCAAAATTATCGGTTTTTAAGGAGGCAGTAATCCTGAAAAGAGCCGAATCATTATTAGTTGAATTGTAAGTATATACAAGGTTAGCATTGTAATCAACGCTTGTCAGGGGTCCTATATTTGTTGCTCCTGCCGAGAATGAGTATGACTCTGAATTATTATAGACATTCCTTATTTCAAAATCACGTGTTATATTTCGGGTAATGGTATCATTATTCCGGTAGTGAACAGGTATTGATGAACCCATTTCCTGAAGATATACCTGCCTGAATTGTTTCCATGGCATGGCTTCATGGCTTTTTAGCAGCGACCGGAGCGGTAATGTGAATGCAACATCGGCAAAGACCGTATCGCCGGCATTTCTGTTTTTGTCGAGAAGGACATAATCAAGATTCCAGATATCACAATTCCCCACCATTGACGGGTCACTAAGATTTGGGCTGAGACTGGCAAAATTGACGAAACGGAACTGGAACCCTTTTTGAAGAAAACGCTCCTGATCAATGTGTATGATGGCTGGTCTGAATCGCAGATCAATACCACCCGGTGTCTTCCAAACTGAGTACCATTTTTGCTCAAGAGGTGCATAGAACTGAAGTGTAAGACTATCCTGAGCTTCCGGAGGATCTGAAAGCCCCCCGGCCTGATAAAAAAAACTGAGCCAGATATTATCAGAGGCACTATAATTCAGGTTTATAGGTTGTGATGTAAGATGGTCGGCTTCAAACCCGTATGAAGAAGCCGTTGCATACATTCTTCCTGAATTATCGAGTGCGTCAAATGTTGCAATTCCTTCAGTAATTTGTTTGTCGGAGTAGGTATTATTAATAAATACGTAGTTATCTGTCCAGTATTTAGTGTCAGGAAAAATCGAATGTCCTGAGAAATCATCGAAGAAGGGAAGAGAAAGGGTGTCAGCCGCTGTCAGGCTTCTTTTTTCATTATGTTTTTCGGTGTTATGTAAAATAATATAATTTGATTGCAACCCGGTGATTACTTCCTGGGCTGGAGCATATACCAGAGAGACATTAAGAAGAATCAGATATATTGTTATCCTTTTGAACATTATTGTCAGTTAGACTTAGTATCAGAGATTGTTACTGAGTTTAGAGTATCAATTAAAATCCTGGTAGAATCTACCCGGAGTTTTGCAGAATCAACTGTCAGCCAAAGATAAATGTTCGATCCCAGCTGCAGTGTAGCATCGGGTTTAAATTCAGGATTCTGTTTGTAGACAAAAGCGTTAAGAGTGTCTACATTTGTACGAATAGAATTGTCATAAACAAAAGTACCCAGGTTAAGGGAAGATGACAGAATTTTGTTTTTTGCAGGATCGAGTCTCATTCCCAGCAGATCGGGAACTGAAGTTCTCTGGTTACTCAAACCTTTACCCAGTATCAGGTCGATAACAGAGCCTTTCTGAATAGAATCCCTTTCGTGGATGTTTTTCCCATTATATAGCTGATCGATTACGACATCGATGGATAGATCGGGTCGGTATTTCAGTTCACCAATCTTCAGTCCCGAGCTTTCCAAAAGCAGAAATGCCTGTCTTTTTGGGAGATTGACAAGATTGGGCATTGCTACCATTTCAGGATGAAAAGCATTGATTGTGAGAACGATAGTTCTCCATTTTTTTACTTTGAAGCCTGGTTTAGGATTCTGTTCAGCTATACAGCCACGCGGAACAAGCGTTGTGTATATCGAATCTATTACATCATATCTTAGCTTGCTCTTTTGTGCGAGTCTGGCAGTCTGTTCTTTTGTTAGTCCAATGAAATTGGGAACTGGTCGTGCCTGACCGTGACGGGTATAAAAATTCATCCAGATAAGCAGAATCATTAAACCTCCGACAACAATAACAACAGCAAAACCGAGATTCTTAAGAAACTGTTTGCTCAGGATGAAGTTTTTTAAGCTCATAAACACAGATTGAACATTAGTAATAACGCAAATGTAATGATAAAATTACTTTTTTTAGCCACACTTCCGCTAAAGGAAGTCCTTCACCTGCTTTTGTATTAGTCCTGTTTAGATTGACCAATGGAGTTCAAAATGGGATTATAAAGTGAATCTCTTTCAACCGGAATGAATCCTGCTTCGCGGATCAATTTGCTGATCTCGTCAGAACTCATAGCCGGGTTTTCCTCTTCTGAACCGGCCATAGAGTATATTCTCGTTGTATCATCGATTGTTCCATCCATATCATCCGTACCAAATGAAAGAGAGATCTGGGCACCTTCCTTGCCAGTCATAGGCCAGTAGGCTTTAATATGATGGAAATTATCAAGAAATATTCTTGCTACTGCGTAGTTGCGAAGATCTTCTATCGTGCTTACTTCACCCAGATACCCCATACTATTATTCGATTTTTTATACTTTAAAGGGATAAAGGAGTTAAATCCATTCGTCTTATCCTGAAGAATACGAAGCCGTTGCATGTGATCTATACGGTGGGAGTAGTTCTCAATATGACCATATAACATGGTGGCATTTGATGGAATTCCAAGTCTGTGGGCTGTTTCGTGTATTTTCAGCCAGAGCTCCGATGATGATTTTTCATCGCAAATTTGTTTTCGTAGCTTTTCATCGAATATTTCAGCGCCACCTCCTGGAATGGAATCAAGTCCATATTCTTTCAGAAGGATCAATCCTTCCTCAATTGTGCATCCCGCAAGGGCAATCATATGATCAAGCTCGATAGCGGAAAAGGCTTTTATATGAAGGGAGGGCCTGTGTTCTCTGATTTTCCTGATAAGTGATCCCCAGTAATGAAGATCGTAATTCGGATGTACTCCTCCAACGATATGAACTTCAGTTACAGCCTTATCGTCAAATCGTTTAACAATATCAAGCATTTCATCATGGCTATACTCCCAGCTTTCCGGATCACCTTCGGGTTTATGATAAGAACAGAACCTGCAATTATAAATGCATATATTAGTTGGTTCTATGTGGAAATTACGGTTGAAATATGCAAGCTCGCCATTATGTCTTCTTCTGACAATCCCGGCGAGCAGGCCAAGAAGACCCAGATCGGCTTTATTAAATAGTAACAAACCCTCTTCCGGTGATATACGTATATTGCCGGTAATTTTATCAGCTATCAGCCTCAGGTCCTTATCGTTGATATGTGCTAAAAGGTCGGACATATTATTATCTAAAAGTCAGGTAAATGTAAGAATATTTGAAAAGATTTCGAATCCAAAGATATCAAACAAAAAAGGTGTCCTATTGAAGACACCTTTAATCATATATTGTAAAGTGTGAATTATCCTTTTAATTTAAGTTCGGGAGAAGCTGAGAGTTTTTTCCTGCCTTTGGCTCTGCGTGAAGCAAGAACTCTTCTGCCATTGGGAGTTGACATCCTTTCCCTGAAACCGTGCTTATTTGCTCTCTTCCTTCTTGATGGTTGATATGTCCTTTTCATCTTTTCAATTATATTTGTTGACTAACTTCTGATTTGAGTCTGCAAATGTAGTACTTTTTTGAAATATAAAAACCGTGAAGCTGGTTTTTTTTTAAAAAATCAAACTGGCAGATATACAATCACTTTAGTTTCAAAATACGGTTCTTCAAAAAAATCTTTTATCGGCCATACTTTTGCTCTCTTTTTAAACGGGGATAACTCGGCTGTAAGGTCTCCTCCCTTCAGATAAAATATTCCATTTCCGTGAAAGTTTTTTCCTTCGGCAATTATGTTCTTTGAAGTAAGGCTGACAAATTCAGGGAAGCCTGTTACTGCTCTGCTTATAACGAAATGAAACCTGTCAGATTCCTCTTCAATCCTCTTCCTTACAGGATGTACATTCTCTAATGCAAGTTCATCAGAAACAGCTCTTACAACTTTAATTTTTTTTTCAATTGAGTCGAGTAATGTAAATTCTGAATCGGGGAATAATATTGCGAGGGGTATTCCCGGGAAACCGCCTCCGGTTCCCGCATCAAGAATTCTCGTACCGGGTAAAAAGGTGATGACCCTGGCAATTGCTAATGAATGTAGCACATGATGCACAAAGAAGTTGTCCATATCCTTGCGCGATATTACATTAATCATGCTGTTCCATCTGTCGTAAATGGCCTTTAATTTCGACAGTTTCTCTTTCTGAAGATCGGACAATAACGGGAAATACCTGAAAATGCTTTCTGACACTACCTGTGACCTGTTTTGATCAATATATTATATAACAATGTTTTGGCTCTGAATAATTGTGCTTTCACAGTGCCGATGGGTAAGTTAAGTTCACTCGAGATCTCCTCATAAGAGTATTCCTTATAGTACCGGAGTTCGATCAACGATTTATATCGTGGTTTCAGCTGGTTAACAATATCTTTAAGAGCTGCAATTTTCTGGTGATTGATCAGCGACTCTTCCGGATCAGGTAAGTCTGATTGGATGTTTATTGTGATATTCTCCAGATTATCCTGCAGACTATCCAAAGGAGTTGGAGAGAGCTGTTTCTTTCGAATAAAATCGACACAGTTATTTGTTGCAATTTTAAACAGCCATGTACTGAAAGCGAATTTTGGGGCGTAGGAATCAAGATTTCTGAATGCCTTTCCAAATGCCTCTATTGTAAGATCTTCTGCATCAGATGGATTATTTACCATTTTTAGAAGCATATAATAAATGGAATCCCTGTACCGGTTCAGCAGGCTGGCAAAAGCTTTCTCATTTCCTTTCTTTGCTTCTTCAACAAGTAAGAGATCGCCTTTAGCTTTGTCAGATAATTCATGAACTACTTCCATTGGCCTTTCCCGGGTTTGTTCTTTGTATTACTTAAAAATATAATACTATTCATTACAGGAGAAATGATATCGTAAAATAACAAATAAATTAATAAACCAGGCTCATTCAGTTTAAGCTGAGTAAGATTTAAAACAATAATCTGGACTATCAGCCTTAACATAAAAACACCCAGGACCCATGGCCACAAAAAAATGTAGGACAACAATATTATGAAAGTAGTATAAAATATAATTCTGGTTAATGGTTCAGCCACCAGGAGAAACTTATCTCTGAATTTGTAGTATGGAGCAGTTGTAAGGTGTCTTTTCTTCTGGGCGATCCAATCATTAAAACCGGTGTTTGGTACCGATCTGGTATGGGTGTCAGTACTGAACTCAACAGTTGTATTTTCTTTTGTGGCAATAGAATTAACCAATAAATCGTCATCACCTGACACAACATGGTTATGTGATCCAAAGCCTTTATTTCTGAAAAAAACTGACTTTCGGTATGCGAGATTTCGTCCAACACCCATATATGGTACTCCCCTGATTGCCATTCCAAGATATTGCATGGCTATTGTCATACTGTCGCACCGGATATATGAGTTAAGCAATCCGGGTTTCCTAACATATCCTCCATACCCCAGGACAAAATTAATTTCTTCTTCAAAATGTGAAGTCATTCCCTCTATCCATTTATCTGACTCGGGTTTGCAATCAGCGTCGGTAAAGAGCAAAAGCTCATTCTTTGCAGCTTTTATACCTATAAACTGTGCAAATTTCTTGTTATGTGCAAATTTGGGATCCTTGTTTACGGTAGATACTCTGAGATTTGGATATTTTTTCAGATATTCTCCAAGTATTTCATACGAATTATCTTCCGAACAGTCGTTTACTACAATTACTTCAAAGTCGGGATAATCCTGTTCCAGAATTGAAGGCAAAAAGTTCCTGAGATTATAAGATTCGTTTCTTGCGCATATAATTACAGAAACAGGCTGACTTCTTTTTTTTGTTTCAGGATTTCTCTTTAAGCAAACAGAGAGATAAAAGAAAAGATAATAGAATAGCTGTATTGCTGCAACTGAAGAAAAGATACAGAATATAACTAAAAATGCAATATTATAACGATCGGTCATCTGACTTCCAAATATGTTAGCAATATTAATAAGATTAACGGAAAGGCAAAAAATATATTACAAGAATAATATCGGGGTAACCAACTCTCTTACTTCTGTTCTCCTTCTTTGTGAGTATGAACTCAACCTTAAACCCGGATTCTGATTTTTGTAATAATAATGTAATATGCATAATATCAGTAGTTTAATATTTTTATAGAGATCGGAAGTGGTTTATGGGGATGGGTTCTTTTGTTCATTAATAAAAATTAAATCCGTATAGTTTTATAACCCGTATGGAAAAATTACCTTTGTGCTGCAAAAAAGGATATATATTAATATGTTTATAATTGAGAGCAGGGATAAGGAATCAAAAGCACGGACGGGCATTCTGAAAACACCTCATGGAGATATCCCTACCCCAATTTTTATGCCTGTTGGGACAGGAGGTACAGTGAAAGGTGTATTGCAGAGGGATCTTAGTGAAGATATAAATGCAAAAATCATATTAGGAAATACATATCACCTTTATTTACGTCCTGGTACAGAAATATTAAAGGCAGCGGGTGGCCTTCATCATTTTATGTCGTGGGAAAGGCCAATCCTCACTGACAGTGGTGGTTATCAGGTATTCTCATTAACAGGGAACCGTAAGCTTACTGATGAAGGAGCCATCTTTAAGTCACATATTGATGGATCGAGACATTTGTTCACTCCTGAGAATACTATCGACATTCAACGTATTATTGGTGCGGATATAATGATGGCATTCGATGAGTGTGCCCCCTGGCCCTGCGATTATAGCTATGCCACAAAATCAGTTGCACTAACGCACCGCTGGCTCGACAGGGCGGTTATAAGATATAATGAGACAGAACCTCTGTGGGCTAAAGAACAGTTGCTCTTTCCTATAGTACAGGGTGGTACATTTGATGATCTTCGAAAGGAATCGGCTGAAAAAACAGCTTCTGCCGGGCTCGAAGGTAATGCCATAGGGGGCTTATCAGTAGGAGAACCAGCTGAAGAAATGTACCGGATCATAGAGATTGTAAATGAGATACTTCCTGACGACAAACCACGTTATCTTATGGGTGTGGGCACACCGGTCAACATACTGGAGTCCATTGAAAGAGGGATAGATATGTTTGATTGCGTTATGCCTACCCGAAATGGAAGAAACGGAATGTTATTTACAGGTGAGGGTACTATAAATATCAGGAATAAAAAATGGATGGACGATTTAAGTCCTATAGATCACGAAGGTTCATCATTAGTTAGTCTGACCTATTCCAAGGCATATCTGAGGCATCTTGTTATGTCGGGAGAAAATCTTGGAGCTCAGATAGCAAGTATACATAATCTTGCCTTTTATCTTAAGCTGGTTGGTGATGCACGAAAAAAAATTGAAGAAGGAAATTTTAAGCAATGGAAAAACTCAATGGTAAAAAAGCTTTCAGAGAGGTTATAGCTTCCTTGAAGCCCAAGCTGATTGATATTTATATTATCAGGAAGTTTCTTGGTACTTTCTTCTTTTGTATAGTATTGATTCTGACCATTGCGGTGGTATTCGATTTTGCTGAAAAAATAGATAATTTTATGGAGAAGCAGGCTCCTGTGAAAGCCATTATCTTCGACTATTACCTGAATTTCATTCCATATTTCGCGATGCTTTTCGCACCATTGTTTGTTTTTATTGCAGTTATTTTCTTCACATCCAAGATGGCTGTCAGTACAGAGATAATTGCAATTCTGAATAGCGGTATGAGTTTCCGCAGAATGATGTGGCCCTACTTTCTGTCGGCTTTTTTCATAGCCTCATTAACCTTTGTTCTTACAAATTTTGTTATTCCAAAGTCGAACCTTATCCGGATGAATTTTGAAGATAAGTACTACCACTCATCCGTTAAAAGTGTTACCGTAGAGAATATTCACAGGATGGTGCTTAAAGACATTTATGTTTACATGGGATCGTTCAATCCAATAAGCCAGAGAGGACAGAATTTTACTATTGAACAATTTAGTGACAGCGGCAGACTGTTATCAAAGCTCTCAGCCCCGTCTGTAGTATATGATACAGCATCACATAAATGGACTGCCCGTAACTATTACATAAGGAAAATTGTAGGTAATGATGAGATTATCACCAAGGGGAAACAAATTGATACAACACTTAAAATAAGACCAATGGATTTTTCAAGGGATCCGAATTATGTTGGAACTATGACGTCGCGTGAACTTGATGATTATATAAAGTTACTGCGACTTCAGGGATCGGATGAACTTAAGCTTTTCCTTATTGAAAAATACAGACGGTTTGCAAATCCTTTTGCTGTCTTTGTGCTATCACTTATTGGAGTCTCCCTGTCGTCGAGAAAAATACGGGGTGGTATCGGCATGAATATCGGAATAGGACTTGGACTTAGCTTTTCCTACATTCTGTTTTTACAATTTGCTTCGCAGTTTTCGCTGAAGGGAAATCTTGGCCCAATGCTGGCGATGTGGATTCCAAATATCATCTATTTCATTATTGGCCTGATCCTTTATAAAATGGCTCCGAAATAGAGTATAACTCATACAATTTCCTTAAAATTGTACCCTGAATCTGAGAAATCACAAAAGAAATTATTCATAACAGACAATTAAAAACGATTTATATGCCAGTTAATAAAAAGATACGTGAACTTCAGGAAAAACGTGAGAAAGTTCTCCTGGGAGGAGGGGAACAGGCTATCGAGAAGCAGAAAGCAATGGGTAAACGCACAGCGCGGGAACGCATTATGGCATTACTTGATGAAAATTCTTTTAATGAGTATGACCTGTTTGTTGAACATGATGCCCGTGATTTTGATATGGATAAAAAATCACTGCCAAGCGATGGGGTAATCATAGGTTCCGGTACTATTTATGGAGCACCTGTGGCTATTTTTGCCCAGGATTTCACAGTTGCAGGTGGATCGCTTGGGCTGATGCATTCAAGAAAAATTACCAAAATCATGGATCATGCCCTTAAGATGAGAATGCCGCTCATCGGTATAAATGACTCGGGAGGTGCCAGGATACAGGAAGGGGTTAATTCCCTGGCAGGTTATGGTGAGATATTTTTCAGAAATACCATATCGAGCGGCGTCATTCCACAACTCTCAGTAATTCTTGGTCCCTGTGCCGGCGGAGCTGTTTATTCCCCCGCGCTTACGGATTTCGTTTTTGTTGTTGACAATATTTCAAAAATGTTTATCACAGGTCCGGAAGTGATTAAAACTGTTCTTGGGGAAGAGATCTCAATGGAAGATCTTGGTGGGGCAAGAGTTCACAGTGAAGTAACGGGCAATGCCCACTTCTTTGCTATGAGCGAAGAAGAATGCTTTGATCAGATCAAAAAGCTTATCACTTTTATCCCATGGAACAATAGTCAGAAAGCAAGAGCTTTTGAGCCTGGAGAACCGAAACCAGAGTACAATATCAACAAGATTATACCTGAAGATCCAACCCTGCCTTATGATGTAAAAGATGTTATAAGAGCAATTGTTGATAATTCGGATTTCTTTGAAATAATGGAGCTTTATGCAAAAAATATAGTGATTGGATTTGGCAGGATGGGAGGGCGTACAACCGGGTTTGTTGCTAACCAGCCTCTCGAAATGGCCGGCGTACTCGATGTTGATTCATCTGACAAAGCTGCAAGATTCATCCGTTATTGTGATGCTTTCAATATCCCTATTATTACATTGGTCGACCTGCCTGGTTATCTTCCAGGTGTTGACCAGGAACATGCCGGAGTAATAAGACACGGAGCAAAGGTACTTTATGCATATAGTGAGGCTACAGTACCTAAACTAACTGTTATCTTGAGAAAAGCGTATGGTGGAGGATATATTGCAATGAGCTCACGTCATCTGCGTGCTGATTTTGTCTTTGCATGGCCATCTGCTGAAATAGCAGTTATGGGCCCTGAAGGTGCAGCAAACATCATATTCCGTAAAGAAATTTTGTCTTCAGCCGATCCTGATGGCATGAGAAAGCAAAAAGTTGAAGAGTACAAAACAAAATTCGCTAATCCTTACGTAGCTGCCTCAAGAGGTTACGTTGATGCTGTCATCGAGCCTTCAGAAACCAGGAAATTTCTGATGCATTCAATAGAAGTTTCTGAAAACAAAGATGTTTCGATGCCATATAAAAAACATGGTCTTCCTCCTTTCTAGTTTAATCCAACCAAAATAATTATTGGAACAATCATGAATAAAAATGATAATTTGGGATTTCTCAATATTGATACCAGTTTATACCAGACCAGGATCAGCAATAAATTTCTGAACAGAAAACCCTATACACCTGTCGATCATAAAATTATCCTGAGTTTTATACCTGGAACTGTACTGCATATCCTTGTAAAACCCGGACAAGCAGTTGCAAAAGGTGATGATCTGATGATACTCGATGCTATGAAGATGCAAAATAAGTTAAAGTGCGTTATGGATGGCACGGTAAAATCAATAGCAGTTAAAGAGGGAGATAAAGTTTCAAAAGGGACGGTACTGCTTGAGCTGGAATAAATGAGGTTTTAGGGCAAATTATAAGATGCCTTCCCAGATGGCAAATTCTCTTAGTTTTTGTGGAAGAGCAGGCTTCTTTTTAAATATCCCATAGACACTTGATCCGCTGCCCGACATAAGACTGAAAAGGGCATTGGCTCTGTACAACTCATCTTTAATATCACTAATGATGGGATGTTTTGAAAATGCAAATTCTTCAAAGTCATTCATTATAAGCTCTCTCCATTCAACGACCGGAAGTTCTGCCAGATCACCCAGACTGGTAGATGGAATACCTGTCCGGCAGTTTTGATATGCTTCGCCTGTGTTAATGGAAACTCCCGGATTGATGAGAACCAGATAATAACCTGAAAGTACTTTTTTGATGGGTTCGAATATTTCACCTCTTCCGGTAGCCAGTGAGGGGGCCCCTTCAATAAAAAAAGGACAATCGCTTCCTAATTCCAAAGCCATTGCCTTAAGATTATTAATGTCGATATTCAAACCAAAATATTTTGTAACTATTTTTAAGAAGCAGGCAGCATCGGATGACCCTCCGCCTAATCCTGCGCCTACCGGAATTGCTTTATGCAGATGAATTTTCAGAAAAGGGAAAGAATATTTCTCGCGAAGTTTCTGCAGTGACTTCAAAACCAGATTGTTATCAGGCTCGCTACCTGTTTCAATACCCGTAACCCGAAGAATGTCTTTATTAACAGGCTGATCGGGGACGACGAATTCAAGGGCATCGCAAAGTCCTACCGGATAAAATATCGTTTCAATGTTATGATATCCATCGGAACGCTTACCAGTAATGCGTAAGCCAATATTTATTTTAGAAATTGGGAAAACAACCATCTCCATCAATTTACTGTAAAAATACCATATGGTTTTGAATTTAGTGCTAATGATTCATCTAATAGCTTTTCAACAAGTTTTTAACACCGTTTTGTTTGTAATAAAAGTAAGGGCATCCAATCTTCTACGTATGGTTATGTATACCTTTGGAATATTACAGGTGAAAATCAGCACATCTTCTATATAATTGTAAATCAGAAACATAACATTGATGGCAAAGCAAAGAAATAGTCCAAGGCCAACAGTAACGATTTTACCTGATTTTGGTAAAGTTCCCCCTCAGGCTAATGACATGGAGGAAGCGGTTCTTGGTGCAGTGATGCTCGAAAAAGAAGCAGTTATTACAATTCTCGACATTCTTAAACCCGAAAGTTTCTACAAAGAATCACATCAGAAAATTTTTAAAGCGATATCTGATCTTTCATCAAGGGAGTTTCCGGTAGATCTGTATACAGTTACGGAGGAACTGAGGTCGCATCACGAACTCGAAAGTGTTGGTGGTCCGGTATATCTTACCCAGCTTACCGCAAAAGTAGTATCAGCTGCTAATGTTGATTATCATGCAAGGATAGTTGCCCAAAAATATATCCAGCGCGAGCTTATAAGAGTTTCTACAGAAATACAGACAAGATCATTTGATGACACTTATGATGTAACTGAACTCCTTGATTATTCGGAGAATGCCCTTTTTCAGATTGCAGAAGGAAATATAAAAAGGGAAGTGGCTCCTATAAATGTGGTTATCAAAGAAGCAATAAGGGAAATAGAAGAAGCTGGTAAAAGAGAAGATGCCCTCGTTGGCATTCCTTCAGGATTTACAAAACTTGACAGGCTGACATCAGGATGGCAGAAATCTGAACTTGTTATAATTGCCGCCCGTCCGTCAATGGGAAAAACTGCATTTGCTCTTTCTATGGCAAGGAATATGTCGATTGATCATGGAAAAAATGTTGCAATATTCTCCTGCGAAATGTCATCTATTCAATTGGTTAACAGGTTAATAATAGCAGAGACAGATATTCCGGGCGATAAAATAAAAAATGGCAGGCTTTCCGAAGAAGAGTGGAAGCAACTGGATACCAGAATAAAAAAGCTGGTGCAGGCTCAGATTTTTATTGACGATACCCCGGCAATATCAATCTTCGAACTCAGGGCTAAATGCAGACGCCTTATGGCACAACATAAGCTTGATATTGTGATAGTTGATTATCTTCAGCTTATGTCAGGCCCGGAAAACGCCGGAAGCCGTGAACAGGAAGTAAGTACAATTTCCCGATCGCTTAAAAGCATCGCCAAGGAACTTAATGTTCCGATACTTGCTCTTTCTCAGCTTAACCGTTCTGTTGAAATGCGTGGTGGTACGAAAAGACCTTTGCTTTCTGACCTTCGCGAATCAGGAGCAATAGAGCAGGATGCAGATATGGTAGTTTTTATTCACAGACAGGATAAATTCGGTATTCCAACTTTTGAGGATGGGACTTCTACAAAAGGAATAGCAGAAATCATCCTGGCAAAGAACAGGAATGGTCCTGTAGATGATGTAAAACTAAGATTCCGTGAGGAGAAAGCCCAGTTTGTTGATATTGACGATTTTGATATGGATGCCAATCCTGATATGGGCGGATCGCAGAGTATCACACTCGGATCAAAAATGAATCATGACCACCTGAGAAATCTGGGAGGAGGATTTGATAAGGAGTCAGATATTCAAGACGAACCCCCATTTGCCTGAATAACTTCGGGAATATTTAATATTGATTTCACAGACGACACAGGTCAACTGTGTCACTCTGTGATATCAATGGAAAATCGGAATCAGTTTAACACAAAAATTGCTTTTAATCCTACACTTCTGTATTTGGTATCATCAAAACCTGCATATATTCCCAATTCACCCACGAACATAATCTCACTTATGCTGTAGCCTATTTCAGTATAGTTCGGCTGAAAACGGGTACCCAGATAAGAAAGACTGATGTTTTCACGCATCAGAGTGTTGCTCATCAATGGAAGCAGCTTAAGAAGCAGGTAAGGTGTTGTGTATTTTATATGGGCTTCAACATAAAACTCAGGGGTACTCAGAGAATAAAAAGAAGGGATCATAAATGCATCTTCGTAATTATTTATGAGCAAAGGGAACGGCTGAGAGTTGAAATGAAAGAAGTCATAGAAAGTTAAATCCCTGTTATCGAGAAATCCTGAAGCTTTTATTCGCCATCTGAAATTACTGAATGCTCCTACGGTACTATTCCTTGAAACCTCAAACCGGAACATATCATATCGTCTTAATCCTTGTTTGATCTCACTGAAGTCGTTAATTCCATGTTGCCAGGTAAGATCGAAAGTGGGCCAATCCGAACCGACCTTAGTTTTTATACCATTCTTTATCCTGTATTTCTGTAACGGAGTATATGAAATCTGGGTCAGAAAGTCCAGGTGACTCTGGTTGCGCAGCGCATTTATCTCATTGGACCCCGGCAAGAGGTACCTGTTGACCGGGATATTATCGGAAAATACTTCATTGGATTTAAAGAACGAAAAATTTGTTGTATTACTAAGTGTATTCCGATCCTCAAAATTTGTACTGAACTGCAGGTTTAGTCCATTTGAAATCTCGCCTGAATAGCCGAGTGTGAAGTATCTCGATTCGTATAACTTAAGGTAGTTATTCTTCTGAAGCAGAGAGGTAAGTGAGTTTATAAAAGGATTAATACCTCCTTCATTATTAATGTCTTTACTCGTATTTCCGGCTCTGAAAAAAAGTTGCCGGTGTTTTATTTTATCGAACCTGTAATTTGTACTTATTACCCACATTAATTTCCCCCTGCTGAATGCCCAGCGCAGATCCGGTACAAAATTAAATGTGTTTTTGTTTTTCCATGATTTAGTGATACTGAAATTCAGTCCGTAATCAAAGCCATCAACTGAATTAAAACTTAGACTTCTCAGATTAATAAGCCCATTATACTTCATCCCGAATCCGGTAGTATCAGACCAGTAATGTCCGAAAGCTATGTCTCGTGTTGTCTTTAAAAATTTGCTCTTTTCCTTATTTTTGTTTTGATGAATAGTATCATTTTGCTGATGGCTGAGAGAGGCTTCATTTTTTAAACTATCACTTTTTCTTAAACTCCTTATTTCCAGATCTGAAAGTGGAATGGGCCTGATCCCTGCCCAGTAAGTGCTATCTTTTGTTCTGGCATCTTTTTCAACGATTCGAGTTGTATTATCCGTTATCTCAAGACTTTTCCGCTCGCTGTCGCTGATACTCTGTAACGATTCTTTTTCCATGAGCTTTGACAGCTTTGCCATCTCCCGGTTCGATATTTTATCTTTCTCAAGAATTTTATCAATCTGTTTTTTTGTTCTGGAAACGATAGAATCTGTTTTACGGTTTGCATCAGGTGTTAAGGCATTGGAAGAAGTTAAGGATCCGGGTCTGATTAGTGAGAGGTTTGGTCTGACCTCGGTATATCTGACTGAGCTTCCATATCCGACATCTGCTTTGAATCCAATAATACCAATGTTTATTTCAAATTTATGACTTACCGGCATCCAGATATCATCCTGAACAGGAACATATAATTGCTCAATTTTTATTTTACCAAAAAAATTCTCGTTCGTAAGGTCCACACTTTGCAAACACCATAGATCTTCAATTATATAAATTGTTCCTTCAAATAGTTGCTGACTCTTACGTTTTGGAATCACCTGTATCTTATTTATTGTAAAATTTTCCTGCTGTGAGGTACCAAGAAATTTATAGTTATAATGGGAGAAGGCATTCGGAGCCAGAGGTGATATGGCCATATCAGCAAGGACAGGCTGGTAAAAGCTTGCCTTGATAAATTCCATAGGCGATATCTCGTTGCCCTGGGCCGGGAAAGTGCTGTTGTATGAGATTACTTTTTGAAAGTATTTGTCGGGCGCAGTAAATTCGATCTCATTAATCGATTCCATAAAAAAAGAGTCACCAGCCTTTAATAATTTTTCTTCACTCGTTGGTTTTGATCCGGCAGACACTGAAGTATTATCACCGTTTGACTCAATCTTCATGGATTTCCTCAATAATTTGGGTATCTTGTTAATAACCAGATTACCTTTAAGATAGACCTCAGCTTTATAATAGCTTACATTATTTAGATAATATGGGGCCATTCCAATCGTTTTTCTCATAATGTTATATGCAGGGTCTTCACCTGATGCCGAAATTCTGACTTCAGGAATCGCATAATACTGAAGAGTGAGAATAACATTTTTTGAAATGGTTGCACCGGATAAGGTAATATTAACAGAAACTGGCTGATAACCAAGACTCTGATAAATTACCGTATAACTGCCGGAAGGTAACCTGATCTCATAATCTCCCCTGCTGTTCGAAGTAGTGCCCTGCCTGATCTCCTTAATAAATACAGTTGCATATGAAACCGGTTTGCCTGACTGGTCTGTTATCCTACCTTTAAGACTCTGGGCAGGTACTATTGGATCCGAAAACAGTACTAAAATAACTATCAGGATAAAATATTTCATAAAGACTTGATTTAATCCCTCCTGCCTGCAACAACGATTACGATTTCTCCTTTTGGTGGCTTATTTGTATAGTATTCTGAAAGGAACGATAAGGTGCCTCTGATATTTTCCTCGAAAATCTTGCTTAACTCCCTCGAAACTGAAGCATAGCGCCCGGGTCCAAAATGAATGGCTAATTCATCCAGTGTTTTAACGAGACGATAAGGAGATTCATAAAAAATCATTGTCCTTGTCTCTTCGGTTAAACCGGTAATCCGTTTATTTCTGCCTTTTTTGGGAGGCAGAAATCCTTCAAAACTGAACCTGTCACATGGCAGACCAGAATTAACAAGTGCCGGAATAAGAGCCGTTGGCCCCGGAAGAGTTTCTACAGGGATATCTTTCTCGACACATGTTCTGACCAGTAAAAATCCCGGATCAGAAATGCCGGGCGTACCGGCATCTGATACAAGTGCAATCGTCATCCCGTCAAGAATTTTAGAACAGACAGCCTCAACACTTTTATGTTCATTGAACATGTGATGCGACTGAAGAGGAGTATTTATTTTATAGTGATTGAGTAATTTTTTTGTCTGCCTCGTATCTTCGGCCAGTATCAGATCGACCTTACCAAGAACATCGACAGCCCTGAAGGTAATGTCCTGAAGGTTACCTATGGGAGTAGGGACAAGAAAAAGTTTACTCATTTTTTGGAAGTTTCTTCTTTACCAGATCAATGAGTTGGATGACAGCTTCACTTTCAGACTTTTCACCCGCATAACTCATTATTATAGCCATTGCATCATCTATATTTTCAGCTTCGTCGAGCCGCGATATTGCCTGTGCATATGCTTCTTTGTCACCTTTAAATATTTCACCAATAAAGAGGAATTTGTCACTGAGACCTATTGCTTCTGATAAACTTTTTATGGGTTTTATCATAAGCAGATCTGACAGATCTTTTTCAGTTTTAATACCTATCGTTTGTTCACTATATAAGTCGGAAACAGGACTGAACTTATCTGCCACCATTCCTGGTTCTGCTGTTTTATCAGTAGCACCACGAGCTATAGTATTCTTTCCGGCTGAGGATGAAGAGGATCCTTCGGGTTTTGTAACTTTTTTCTTTTCTTCCGCCTGTACTATGACCGGTTCCTGCTTTATGTGTATTTCATGATTATCCTGCTGTTGAGAAGGCTGATTTTCATAATCAGGTTCCTTGTTTACGGGTTCACTGTAACTAAGACTTTTAAGAAGGGCTATAACTTCACCGGCGCTTCTGCATTTTGATTTAGCGAGTTCAACCTGTAAGGCTGGCACACCAGGATACTTCTTAAGATCATCAATTATTTCAGACGCTTCATTGAGATCTTTAATAATTAAATCGATGGTTGATTTGAAATCCATACGTTTTGATGTTAATATAACAAACCATTTTCTTTATTTTGCAAAAGTAACGATTATTCAGCAAGTCATCGATGAATAAAACTACAATTTAAGTTTTGACAACAGACATTCATTACAGATGGACTTTCTTGAAAATTCAGTAAGGCAGACCGGGAAAAAGGGTTCAATTGAGGTTATTACAGGTTCAATGTTTTCTGGTAAGACCGAGGAGTTGATAAGACGGTTAAGAAGAGCCCAGTTTGCAGGTCTGAAGGTGGAAATCTTTAAACCTTCGCTTGATAAGAGATATTCGGAAACAAGAGTCGTTTCACATGATGATAAATCTATCATTTCGACTCCTGTGGATCACGCGTCTGCAATTTTGCTTTTAGCCGGAAATGTAGATGTTGTTGGAATAGATGAAGCACAGTTTTTCGACAATTCCATTATTGATGTTTGTAATTCTCTGGCTGATAATGGTATAAGGATAGTGGTTGCGGGGCTTGATATGGATTTTATGGGAAAACCGTTTGGTCCTATGCCTGCTCTTCTCGCTGTTGCCGAATATGTTACAAAAGTTCACGCAATTTGTATGAGATGTGGAAATCTGGCCCAGTATTCCTTCAGAAAGTCAGAAGATGACCAGGTTGTTCTTCTTGGTGAGAAAAACCTGTACGAACCTCTTTGCAGAAATTGCTATAATCTGGCCTTAAACAAGTAAGTATTGAAACTCAGTTCATCAGATATTGCAAAGATTGTAGGCGGGAAACTGATTGGTCGTGCTGATCTTCTTGCTACTGAAGTAGTGACTGACACACGGCAGTTAAGTTTAACCGACGGTCTTCTTTATTTTGCTTTAAAAGGCAGGAATCACGATGGTCATTCTTTTATCGGCAACCTGTATCAGAAAGGTATCAGAATTTTTGTTGTGGAAAAGCTTCCTGCGGAAATTAAAAATTACAGCGAAGCGGCTTTCATATTAACTGCTGATACGGTTGAGGCATTGCAGAGCCTGGCATCGCACAGGAGGAAATCATTTATTTCGCCAATTATTGCTGTTACAGGTAGCGCGGGGAAGACTATTGTTAAAGAGTGGCTGGCTGATATTCTCGGTCTTACGACATCTGTTATCAGAAGCCCAAGAAGTTATAATTCCCAGGTAGGTGTCCCTCTCTCAGTCCTGAAGCTTGATGACAAATATAAACTTGGAATCTTTGAGGCAGGAATATCATTACCTGGAGAAATGAGCAGGCTTCAAAAGGTGATAGATCCCGATATTGGTGTAATAACAAATATCGGCGATGCCCACAGCGAGAATTTCACCGACAACAGTACGAAGACCAGGGAAAAACTTAAACTTTTTGCAAATTCCTCTTTGATAATTTATTGCAGTGACCATGAACTTATTCATCGGGCAATACTGGAAGATAAAAATTTAAGATCGAGGAAACTTATTGACTGGTCTCTCGAGCATTCCGATGCGAAGATCTTTGTTAAAAAGAGTCCATTGCCAGGAGGACATACCGGAATATTAATGTCGTTTGACGGTACTTCCAACAATTTTGAGATTCCGTTTACTGACAGAGCCTCAGTTGAAAACGCAATTACAGTAGCTGCTGTATGTCTTGCAATGGGAACCCGGGCTGAAATCATTTCAAAAGGAATCGCAGGTCTTGTCTCTGTTGCCATGAGGATGGAGATGAAGAGTGGAATCAATAATTGTCAGTTGATAGAAGACTATTATAATTCTGATCCAGGATCACTTGGAATGGCTATTGAGTATCTTAAATCACAACATGGCCGTGATGCTACTCTGATTCTCTCTGATTTTGTTCAGAGTGGCAGGGATGAAAAGGATCTGTACGGAGAGGTGGCAAAACTGATAAAGAAAAGCGGAATCAGGAAGTTTATCGGAATTGGTGATGCACTTGTAAGAAATAGTAACTTATTTGATGATAGAGCAAGGTTTTTCTATACTACTGATGAATTTGTAAATGGTTTTAGCAGCACTGATTTCAGGGATGAAATAATTCTTCTCAAAGGTGCAAGGATCTATGAATTTGAAAAAATAGGAAAACTTCTGGAGAAACAGATTCATCAGACAGTTCTCGAAGTAAACCTCGATGCCATATCCAATAACCTTAATGAATTCCGCCGGAAACTGAATAAGGAAACCAAAATTATGGCAATGGTCAAAGCATTCGCTTATGGCGCAGGACCGGCTGAGATATCTGCTTTACTCGAATACCATCAGGTGAGTTATCTGGCTGTAGCTTATGTAGATGAAGGTGTGGAATTGAGAAACTCCGGTGTAACTTTGCCGGTTATGGTTATGAATCCTGATCCTTCTGCACCAGAGTTGATGATCAAATATTCTCTTGAACCTGAAATATATAGTTTTTCATCCCTTGAACGATTCGTTGATGTTGCTTCGCGGCATGGTCTGATAAGCTATCCGATTCATATTAAAATAGATACAGGGATGCACAGGCTTGGTTTCATGCCGGAGGACATCGATGATCTTGCTGTAAGATTGAAAGAACAGGAGTGCGTCAGAGTTGTTTCTGTTTTTTCACATCTGGCTGGAAGTGATGACCCCGCCCTCGATTATTTTAGTAACCATCAGGTGGAAGTTTATTTAAAAGCTGTTGACCAGATTCGTAATTCGCTGGGATATAATTTTCTTCGCCATATTCTTAATTCTGCAGGTATTGCACGTTTCCCGCAGTATCAGTTTGAAATGGTGCGCCCTGGTATCGGGATTTATGGAGTCGGACATTTTGAAGGACTCAATCTTAAGGTGGCCGGACGTTTCAAAACAAGGATTTCACAGATCAAACGTATAAAGGCAGGTGAGCCGGTAGGGTACGGCTGCGCAGATGTCTCGGATAATGATAGAATTATTGCTATATTGCCTGTAGGTTATGCTGATGGTTTAAACCGTAAGTTGGGTAACAGGAAAGGGAATCTGTTTATAAGAAACTCCAGAGTGCCTGTAATTGGAAATATCTGCATGGATATGTGTATGGCAGATATAACAGGGATAAATGCCCAAACAGGTGACGAAGCTGAAATATTTGGTGAAAAAATATCAATAGATGAAATTGCCGGAATATGTCAGACAATACCTTATGAAATCCTTACATCTATCCCACGACGTGTGAAGAGGGTCTTTTTCAGGGAATAGTGTACCTGATATATCTCCTGATTTATCAACCAAGTTCGCTTATATGTTCAAGAGAATTGCTGTCGAGAATACTTATTCTTCTTCCTGTTATTTCAATTAGACCGTCTGATGCCATATTTGAAAGAGTGCGGATGGCATTTGATGTTGTCATACTCGACATGTTGGCCATATCTTCCCTTGAAAGGGCGATCCGGATTGTTTTGCCATCGGCTTCGTATCCATAAGTGTCGCGAAGTATAAGCAACGATTCTGCCATTCGTCCCCGGATATGTTTCTGCGTAAGTGAAACAGTTCTGTTATTTGAAAAGACTAATTCGTCAGCAATGACCTTAATTAACTTTAAGCAAAGATCGGGGTTCTTTTTCAGTATTTTTACAAAGGAACTTTTTTCGAAAATACATACTGTGGCATCTTCGATTGCAACTGCGGATACAGGCCATGGCACATCAGCAAACAATGCCTTATAACCAATAAATCCCTGTTGACGGACCATCTTTACTATCTGCCCTCTACCCCCAACTCCATCTTTGTATACTTTAACTTTGCCTGTAGCCAGACAAATCAAACCATGTGGCTTTTCTCCTTCCTTAAACAGGAACTGACCTTTTCTGACTTGTTTAACGGTATGTTTTACCGAAAGCGTTTCTTTGTCTTTTTGATTTAGCCCTTTAAAAATGGATGAAGAACCTTCGAGACATAACTCAATATAGGGATTTGGATACTGCATGACATGAACATGTTTAATAGCATGTCAAAGGTAATAAAAGAAATTAATGAAATTCAATTTAACAATTTTTAACATATTCAAATACAGGCAGTTGTAAAGACCACATTGACAGATTTTTGCGAAATGTTATGTTAATATCTAGCAACAAGTGGCATTCTCCGACCTGCTCCGAATGCTTTAGAAGAGATTCTTAAAACAGGTGGAGCCTGATATCTTTTATACTCATTAAAGTCGATCATCCTGATAACTTTCAAAACAGTATCCTTATCAGAACCTTCCATTATGATACGACTGGCAGGTTTCTGTAATTCTATATACTGATATAAAATTGAATCGAGTAAATTGTAATCGGGCAGGGAATCGGTATCAAACTGGTCAGGTCTTAGTTCAGCAGAAGGTAGTTTTTTAATTATATTCTCAGGGATGATTTCAGAATCTCTGTTTATATATGCAGCCAGACGGTAAACATCTGTTTTATACACGTCTCCGATAACAGATAAACCTCCGGCCATATCTCCGTAGAGAGTGCCATACCCGACAGCGGCTTCGCTCTTATTTGAGGTATTCAACACTATGCATCCATACTTATTCGATATGGCCATCAGCAGAATTGCCCTTATGCGTGCCTGAATATTTTCTTCTGTGACGTCCCTTTCTTTCCCTCTAAAAACGGTTGAAAGATCTTCCTCAAAGGCCTTGAATGGTTTCTCAATATTTATAATATCATACCTGACTCCCAGAGACACGGCAAGTGCCACGGCATCTTTTACCGAATGGTCGGACGAGTAACGGGATGGCATAAGCAAAGCTCTGACATTATCATTTCCCAGAGCATCTACGGCCAGGCAGAGGCAAAGCGCAGAATCGATGCCTCCCGAAAGTCCTATAATGCTGTTTTTTATTCCACTTTTGGTAAAATAATCTCCTAAACCTGTTACAAGCGCCTTGTGAATAAGAGGCACGGGATCAGATTTTGTTTCATTCTTAATTGATCCCGATTTAATACTCTCAAATGAGTACGTCTCAATAGCTTCTTCAAAAAACGGTAGCTGATTAAACACTTTACCCTTTTCATTTACCAGAATTGAGGCACCATCAAATATAAGTTCCGTTTGTCCTCCTGTCTGATTAACTGATATTACAGGTATTTTATACTTAGTCGCTTTAGAAATGAATATATTTTCTTTTGCTTCAATTTTTGTATAAGAAAACGGTGAAGCTGCTATATTGATTATTATGTCAGGATCTTGCTTTATCAGCTCTTCCATGGGGGAGACGGTATAAAGCCGGGTCTTTTCGAATTCATTATCGAACGGTTGTTCGTCCCATAGATCCTCACAAATTGTAATGGCGAGTTTTAAACCTTTAAATAAAAAAACTGAGAACTGTTTTTCAGGCTCAAAATATCTGTATTCATCGAATATGTCATAAGTAGGTAACAATGCTTTATTTGCAGAAAAAATGATTTTTCCTTCAGACAGGACCAGCGCCGAATTAAAGAGTTTTTTGCCTTCCGCCCTTTTATTTAGTGTAGGTGATCCTACTATAGCTGTAATACCTGTGCATTCCCCGGCTATCTCAAGTACAGTTTTGTTGCATTGTTCAATAAACTCAATCCTGTCAAGCAGATCAAGAGGTGGGTAGCCGGGAATACAGAGCTCTGAAAAAACAATCAGATCTGAACCTGCTGTTTTTGCTTTTTCAATCGCTTTGCAGATCTTATCCTTATTTCCGGAAAAATTGCCAATGTGGTAATTAAGTTGAGCAACTGTGAGTTTCATCAGTGTCATGTTAAAAATTAATGCCAAACCTGAAGCTCAGGATTTTATTTGATACTCTGTCAACAGGTTGATTCCCGTTGTCCTTTGTTATGTCAAGAAAATTATTGTCAAAACCCAGACCAAAAATCAAAGCAGTGGAACCACCCAGTGAATATTCAATTCCTGCAGTAACATGGTAGGAAAGGTTAAACATTTTTAATTCTTTAGAAGCCTTTTCATCTGAAATGCCAAGAGACGGTATGTCAGCTTTTCCTCCAACAACGATTTTAGGGTCAAGTCCTATATCAGAAAAGAAAGTCAGGTATCCGATCTGATTTGTCTGAAGCTTTAATCCGACAGGGATTACCAGGTACTGTATTTTATATACTACAGGATTTCCCGGTAAAACTGTCGAATTAAATTTTGAAAATTCCATAACAGTAGTATCAGTGCTTACCAGCCTTCCTCCGGCTCTCATAAGACTTATCCCCGTTGAAAATGAATAGTTAGGTGTGAAGTATTTATTATATGTCAATCCAAAATTGAAACCTGCCCGGGCACCGTCATTCCTGACTTTCTTTATGTCGGTTGAAAACCAGCTGATAACGGGATCAGCATGAATTCCAAAACTTATCTTCTGCTGTGCGTTTGATAATAAAGGAATTAATAACAGGAAATGAAATAGAGTAATTTTGATTACTTCTGATCTGATTTTTATTTTTTGTATCCCACTAAACATTTTGTCGGGTTTAAGTTAGCTTTCAATATTTAATACTACTACCGCACTAAGGTGAGTTTTAATAGTGAATTTTGAAACCGATGTGTTAACTTTGTGATCTATTAGTCCCCTGCCTGCCGGCGGTTAGGTCTGTGTCTTTATGATAATGATTTTTCTAAATGTTATTAATACAAAATTGTTTGTAAAAATAACAAATATTAAGTGAAGTTAAGGTATTGCCCTATCAGCTAAAAAGTGCTTATTTTAGAATTTTAAAAAAAGACAGTATTATGAAAGTACGGCTTTTACTCTTTATTATTTTATTCCTGATTACACCATCGCTCACTTCGTGTAAAAAGAATCATTATAAAATCAATACCTCAGCAATCAAAGTAAATATTAAAATCAAGAGGCTCGAAAAGGATCTTTTCACGTTAAATCCCGACCAGGTTATTCCGATGGTGCCTGCTCTCAAAAAGAAGTATGACGGATTTCTTCAGCTCTTCAGCCTGGTGATCAATACAGGCAATATAAATGATACCTCATTTGGCGATCTGCTTCTGAGGTTTTGTTCTGATAAACAGAATAATGAAGTATATGCTCTCACGATTAAAAAATTTCCTGATATAAAGCCGATAGAGGATGACCTGCAGGAAGCATTCCGTCATTACCTGTATTATTTCCCGGGAAAAAAGGTGCCTGGAGTATTCACCTGCATAACAGGATTTAATAATAGTATAATTACAGGAGACTCTTTGCTCGGGATAGGTCTCGACAGGTATCTTGGGGCTGATTGTGAATATTATCCAAGATTAAATATTTACAAATACATTGCTGCACGGATGACAGCCGAGAATATTGTACCGGATTGTATGTATGGCTGGGGCGCATCGGAATGGGATTTTTCAGCACTTAAATACCCTGTAGATAATGTACTGGCAGAGATTATTCATGATGGCAAGCTAAAGTATTTTGAGAAATGTATGCTACCGGAAACTTCCGATGAGATTATCTTTGGTTTCGAACCCGATCAGATGAAATTTTGCAGGAACAATGAAAACCAGATGTGGCAATATCTTATTGAAAATAATCTTATTTTCAGTACGGATCAGTTTACAATCAGGAAACTGACCGGGGAAGCACCGTTTACCAGTTATTTTACAAAAGAATCACCCGGCAGGGCTGCAGTATGGCTGGGGTTTAGAATTATAGAATCATTTATGTTAAAGAACTCCGGAGTAAAAATGGAAGATATGATCAGGAATACTGATGTTCAGGGAATTCTTGAAAAGGCAAAATACAGTCCTCAATAGAAATGAAAAGGGACATACCTGCTGGTATGTCCCTGTATCATTTTCTTAAATTGCATAACTATGCAGGATGAATAGCCTCAACGGGGCAAACATCAGCACATGCACCACAATCAGTACAAACATCGGGATCAATTTTATAGATATCGCCTTCTGATATTGCTTCTACCGGACATTCGTCGATGCATGTTCCGCAAGCAGTACAATCATCACTAATTTTGTAAGCCATTTCGATTATTTTTTGATTATTTAATTATAATTGAGCACAAAATTACCTTAATTTTTTTAATTGAAAAAGCAAGATGATAAATATATAGTTAAATTATTTGTTAATTGACTAGCCTTCAAGTTGTAAAAAATTATAAACCAGCCAACTAAGATTTGTCACACCAGTCTCCATCCCGTTCTCGTCAATATCAAAATCAGCTGTATGAAGTTTCAGCATCTCAGTATCCTTTTTCCTAATCCCTATCCTGTAATATAGTGAGGGCGCTATTGATGCGTAAAAAGAAAAATCATCGGAACTCATTCTGATATCATAAGTTTCAATTTTGTCTTCTCCAAGCAGCTCCTTACTTAATTCAATTGCTTTTGAAGTAAGGTTTTCATCATTATATAAAACAGGATATCCTTCTGAAATATTAACATCAATTTTTACACTAAACTCCCTGGCGGTTTCAGCTGCCACTAAACTAATAAGAGTGAGCGCTTCTTTTCTCCATTTTTCATCGAAGGTCCGGAAAGTTCCGGCTATATATACACTCTCAGGAATTACATTTGTGGCACCTTCCCCCGATATCCTGCCTATTCCCAGAACAGTAGGTATCTTGTTTTTAGTTTGTTGAGCCATCATTCTGTCCTTCAGTCTTACAACAAGAATCGAAGCAATATATATCTGATCGGTTGTTAATAGAGGCAGGGCAGCGTGCCCGCCTTTCCCTGTTATTGTAATATAAATTTCATCGCACGAAGCCATATACCTCCCGGATTTATATCCTACTTTCCCTGTCTCAAGTTCAGGTAAAATATGCTGGGCAATGATAATATCGGGACAGGGGTCCTTTAATTCTCCTGATTCAATAAGCAATCTGGCTCCTCCCGGTGATTTCTCTTCTCCGGGTTGAAAAATCAGTAGTACAGTTCCTCCAAACTGATTACGGATACTCTTAAGCAATTTAGTTGTCCCAAGAAGCATTGCCATATGAGCATCATGTCCACATGCATGCATCATTCCGGCATTGAGACTTGAGTATTCTGTTTTGTTTCGTTCGGTTACAGGTAAAGCATCCATCTCAGCTCTGATTGCTATAACCTTGTTCCCATCACCTTCTCCTTTTATTGTTGCAATTATGCCTGTTCCGGCTATCCCTTTTCTGAAGCTGATTCCGTTTTTTCCCAGCCAGCTGCAGATAAATTTTGAAGTTTCCGTCTCCTGGTAAGAAAGTTCAGGATTCCTGTGAAAATGCCGTCTGAGGTCTATTACTTCCTGTTTCAGATCAATGGATTTATTCAGGATTTGCTCTTTAATTCCAGTCATTGACGAATGTATTTTGTGATAATTAAAAATCGAGACTGAATGATAAGTAGAATATCCTTGGAAGTACATAGTTATTCTCTATTCCCCAGGCCCAGTCAGCCCTGACGAAATACCCAAGAATCTGAGCCCTCAGACCCGCACCAAAACCTTCAACAATGGGGTTTCTGTTTGAATCAAGAGTAACAGAAACCGTTCCATTTGTATACTTTTCGGTATCGTAACCATTTGTCCCTGACCATGGTGATTTTCCCGACCAGGCTGTTCCTATATCACCAAATCCGATAACCTGAATGCTGTTCAGAAAATTCGATCTCAGAGGATGACCGGCAAGGTAACGTACAACAGGCCATCTTAATTCGCTGTTTAAGAGCGCGAAACTATTTCCGTTCCTGACATTCTGTGAAAATCCCCTCATATTTGTTGCAAGAGTCTGGAATCCATAATTTACATTAGGTGTTACAGGAATCGTATTATCGAACATTGGGACTTTATTAAAAAGATACCCCATCCAGTTATCAACTCCTCCAAGGTAGTATAACAGTTTTGTAGGACCAAAGGATGTACTTGCTGCAAACCTGTTAGCCCATATAAGTTCGCGGTGTATGCGTGTATATTTTCTGAAATCAATGCCAAGAACAATCATATCTGATTTTGCCCGGGTCAACTCCCTATAGTATTCTCCGAATATCTTAAACCTTGTACCAAAATAAATATTGATAGTCGGTTTTCGTGTATTATCAAAAATTATTTCTCCTTTAAGGCTTGCCCAGTGCTGTGATATGTTCTGATAATTGAGAGTCGCCAAATCATAAGCCAGGTAAACATGCCGGTCGTACCGGTACGACACAGTACCTTTTAGAGCTAAAACAGGGGTAATGGGTTTTGAGAGAGAAAAATACACATTCTGGGTATATGTTTTGAAAAGAGTTGTGTCATCAGAACTGAAATATGTCTCGCGGTGATAGATCAATTGCTTATCAAAGACTCCTTTAAGGTTTTCGATGCTGAGTAAGTATTCGTTACTGTCGAAATTGCCTGAGAACCTGAACCCTCCTGTGATCCTGTAATCCTCAAACAGATCAACAGTTCCGAATTTGGTAAGAAGATTCACGCCGGGATTAAAGTATGGAGCTCCTCCGCTATAGACCTGGTACGAATTGTTAAGGAAGCTGAAATCAATTTGCGTAGCAATATAGTTATTATAAAAAGATGTCTCATAAATTCTTATCAGAGGAAGGTTAATATGCCCTGTATCAAGATCGATATCCATATACTTCTTCCGCCAAAGCTGATTGTAATAGTTTTGTTTCTCTTTTTCAAATATGTAATGGTTTATATCAATAGGTTCATTCTTTATGTAATACTCATAAAGTGGTTTGGTAAGAGTATCTCTTCTTTTTTTGTCTTCCGCCACAAGCCACTGTCTTAACTGTTCAATGCTGTCAGCTTTATGAAAATACTCGTTCTTTTCGTTCCTCAATGTTGTATTTACCATCTCGCCCGGAGGTATGGCTTTGGAATCACTAAGACGTCCTTTTCTTAGTACATACTTTCTGTTAGCGAAAAGAACTTCACCGAAAGGATCAGTTTCATTCACAACAGACTGGTTAATAATATTCCTGTCGTAATTAGTAGTGGGCTGGGAACTTATATAATATCTGTAGTGGGCGATAGTGTCAATAAAACTGATTGAACTATCGAATTTGGCGGTATACCTGTTGTAGATCCCGTTCTGATCACCCAGATATGCAAATTTGTTTTTTGCGATCTCAGAAGACTGCAACCGGTTGGTATACTTTCCTTCAGAAAGTCTTACAAGAATATTGTCTCTTTTTGACAGGTCGTAGGTAAACAAATCGTAGGTACTTAATACCTTTTCAAATGGATTGGCTGTATTGGAAAGAGTATCAGACAACCTGTTGGAAGAAAATATTATCTGATCATGAGAATTTTTCATGAATGAAGGATTCAGGTCATCTGCTACATCTCTGGTTATCTGTTCGTTAGTGCCCGATGCAATAGTATGGATGTAAATATCTGTTATCCCATCTTTTACTGCAGAGAAAACAAGACGTGATCCTTCCGGAGAATAAGAGAAATCGAGGACCTTATCGAAATAAAGAAGTACTCTTTTAGTGGTTTTTTTCTCCTCGACCTGGTAAAAATACATTTCAAGGTCGGCTTTTTCATCATTTATGTACGTCAGAATTTTTCCACTTGGGTGCCATGCAATTACAGGGTAAGTATTATCAACGACCTGTTCAAATTTTGGCTCTTTTCTGAAAATGATTTTCCGCTTGCCAGTTGCCTGATTATAGAGCCATATCCGTTTTCTTCCCCAGTCATTTGTTACATAGGCGATGTAATTTCCGGTAGGACTGACTTTAACCTGGAGGTAGATCTGCTCTTTTCTGGATTTTCTTAGAATATTTCCATCATCTGCAGGTCGGTCTTTATCACCTGAGAATTCGTCAGCATAGTATTTCTTCCAATCCTTCAGCAGATCTTTGAGTTTTTCACCGATAACATAAAGTAATCCATCATCAATGTTTTTATATATTTTTGTAAGATAGATTATATTGGGAATGAGAGCATTGCCATACTTTTTACCAATAAATCTCCAGAATGACTCCCCTGCATCTATTGCATCATCGTATTCAAGATGATTGATATTTTTATATTTACCCGATTTAAATCCGTCTTTTACCCTGTTTTCTGCTTCATAGTTCCAGTTACCTCCAACATATCCGACTAGTCCCTTGATATACCAGTCAGGCATATTGATCAGAGAAGAGCTTGCTACTCTGTCTTTTACATCAGCATTATACAGCATCTCATTAATTATCACCTGCGTAATGGAAGCAGCAATCTGCCGTTCATAATCCTGATGGTCGCCTTCATAATAGAGCATTACTTTATTTTTAATAATTCTATTGAAGCCTCCTGTATTGTAACTATCTTCATCAAAAGTGACCAGCCCGATATTAGATTGTTTGTACTCAGAATTTTTATTGTAAATAATGAAAATAATTCTTTTCTCAAGTTTATAGTCAAAAAAATCCTCAATTTCGGCAAGCTTCTTCAACGCATAACTTGCAGTATACTGAGCCAGATCTCGTCCATACTCATTAAAGTAACAATCAAAATCATCGAACCTGTAAAATTGCCAGTAGAAATCATTGTACTGGACTTTGTTTTTACCGAATGACATTTGGAGGCCATTGTAAAACTGACCATCTGCATTCGAATAGAAAATGCATACTATGAGTATGATAATCAGTTTTTTGATATTTCTTTTTTTCAAGGCTATCATAAAGTACCCGGATTCTAAATTAACAAATATTGTTCCAAAAAAATCCCGGTGAAACAGCAAAACTAATGATAATCTGTTTTAAAGTATACAGAAATCTCAAACTTTATTATTTTTACTTCACTTTTTATGATTTTAGCCCGGGAGCTATTTTTTTTTGACTAGCCTGCAACCAAATCCTTCATGTAATTGTCATATGATGGAATTTGAATTTTCATTTTGTATATTTGCAAAAAAAATTAATAATTCTTCAAATCTTAAAATACCAGATTATTATGAAACGATTATTTATTATTTTTTCTCTACTCATTTTTGGGATTTCTGTAAAATCACAAACTGCAATTACAAAAATGAGTTTATCGGCAACCGAGCATGATTTTGGAACATTTAAAGAAGAAGCCGGAAGACAGACTTATGATTTTATTGTGACCAATACCGGCACTGAGCCATTAATGATTCAAAATGTTGTTGCGTCGTGTGGTTGCACAACTCCTGAATGGACAAGACAACCAATACCTGTAGGAGCTAAAGGTAAGGTAACGGCAATATATGATCCAAAGGACAGACCTGGCGTGTTCAATAAAACACTTTCTGTATATACCAACACAAAACCGGAAGTTGTTGTTCTGGTAATCAAGGGTGAGGTAATTCCACATGAAAAAACCATTGAAGAGTTATTCACATTTGCTGTTGGGCCTGTGAGATTTGAAAGCAATCACATGGCCTTCACCAATGTTAAAAAGACCGAAAAGAAGATGAGGGTGATGCAAGTGATCAATACCTCTACGGAACCGGTAAAAATCGAATTTGAAGGTGTACCTGCGCATCTTACTCTAAAATCAAACCCCGAGACTCTTAAACCAGGTCAAAAAGGGATAATAGAAGGAACTTATGATGCAACAAAGAATGCAGGCTGGGGTAATGTAAGTGATATGGTTAAGATAAAATTGAATGGAGTAGTTCAGGAGAATTTATTTTATTATGTATCTGCAAACCTTGTTGAAGATTTTTCTTCATTGTCAAAAGAAGAACTGGAAAATGCACCGGTGTTTAAAGTAGAGGCAACAACCGTTGACCTTGGTAAAATTAAGGGTGGAACACAGAACGAGGTTGAATTCAAATTTAAAAATGAAGGCAAAAGCGATTTGTTGATCAGGTTTATAAGGTCAACCTGTGGTTGCACTGCTGTTCAACAGGGAAATCAGGGTGTAGGTATTAAACCTGGTGAATCAAGCAGTATTAAAGCTGTATTTAATTCAGGTAGTTATTCCGGGAAAGTTACAAAAGCAATTTATGTGTACACCAACGATCCTAAGAATTCTGAGGTTGTTCTGATGCTAACAGCTGATGTTGAACAACCGGCACCGGTAAAATAGATTATAGAAAAGAGTTTCAATAATAGTTGATCTCAGGAAGGGTGTCAGGTAATAATCTGACACCCTTTTATTATTTTTGCAATAACTTTTAATATTAATGGATAAGAAAAAAGAATATTCAGGTGCCTTAAAAGTACAAGAACCAATTCCTCAACCACCCAGTGTAAATCCTGATATACTGAAACATTCCAGACAAAAGAAACGGAAGAAATATTCAGCTGATGAATTTGTTTCCGGCATTCTTTCGGGGAACAGAACAATTTTAAGTCAGGCCATTACACTTGTAGAAAGTTCTTTGCCTGAGCACTATGAAACTGCGCAGACTATTATTGAAAAATGTCTTCCGCATAGTACAAAGTCAATCAGAATTGGAATAACCGGAGTGCCGGGAGCCGGGAAAAGCAGATTTATTGAGACGCTCGGGCTGCATATAACAGGTGAGGGCAGAAAACTTGCTGTACTTACAATTGACCCGAGCAGTGAACAAACCAAAGGTAGTATTCTGGGTGACAAGACAAGGATGGAACAACTCAGTGTTCATCCAAGAGCGTTCATCAGACCTTCTCCCACTGCAGGGACTCTTGGCGGCGTTGCACGGAAAACCAGAGAGACTATAATCCTATGTGAAGCTGCAGGTTTCGATACTATAATCATTGAAACTGTTGGAGTGGGACAATCGGAAACAACAGTTCACTCAATGGTCGATTTTTTTCTTCTCCTTATGCTGGCAGGAGCCGGTGATGAACTTCAGGGAATCAAGCGCGGCATCATGGAGATGGCTGATCTGATAGCTATCACAAAGGCCGATGGGGGAAAC
The DNA here is from genome assembly GCA_002319885.1 of Bacteroidales bacterium UBA1797. Taxonomy (GTDB): domain Bacteria; phylum Bacteroidota; class Bacteroidia; order Bacteroidales; family VadinHA17; genus LD21. Next base: position 14,053 of record DCFT01000164.1, on the reverse strand, counting down.
AAAATTGTAGCTGAGAATGCAAGGGTCCTGTATCAGAATGCTCTTCACCTATTTCCTAAAAAACCTTCGGGATGGGTGCCCCTGGTTCACACCTGTTCAGCAGTTAATAATACTGGCATAAAGGAAATATGGGAACTTATGTTGCAGTACTTTACATTTACCATCGATTCGGGATATTTTGATACATTCAGAAAAGAACAGGCGGTTGTGAGAATGCATAATACAATTCTCGAATACCTTAATAATTCTTTCTATAATCAGGAGGAGGTTAAATTGCAACTCCCTGAGATTGAAAAACAGCTGAATGAAGGAATGATAACCTCATATGGTGCAGCAATAAAATTACTCAATAAGTATTTCGAAAGACATACTTAATAATAATTTATATCTTTGTCAATTCAGTTTAAGATTAATCAGTTACAAATTCAAAAATTATGTTTATGAAAAAGGTAATTTATCTGTTTATTTTTATTTTATTATTGTCTTCATGTACTACAAAACCACATTATACAGTCAAAGGTAAAATCTATGGCTCCGACAGTATTACATTTTATCTTCAGAAAAGAGAAGCTGGTAAAACAGTTTCAATTGATTCTGCTGTCTCCAGAAAAGGTTCATTTGTTTTAAAAGGAGGCGCTGTAGCATATCCTCAGATGGTTCAGCTTGTGGCAGGTAATACAAGGAAAAGAACATCATTCTATCTTGAGAACACTGATATAACGGTAAAAGGGAGTCTCGATTCGCTTTATAAAGCAGATTTTACAGGTTCCAAAACTGAGGATGAATACAAAGCATTCATTGCTTCTAATAAGCCCTTGAGTGATATTTATGCAAAGATAATTGTTAAATATCAGACAGCTGGCCAATCAGGTGATACAGCAACTGTTGCATTGCTTAAAACCAGGCTCGATTCTCTTGAGACTCAAATGACAGATCTTCAGAAAAATTTTGTCAAAACCCATCCTCATTCATATGTTTCGCCTTCTCTTCTTGTTAGTCTTAGTTACGATATGGAAGCAGATGAGATAGAGTCGATGATCAATGGATTAGATACTGCAATCGCTGCCTTGCCTCAGATTAAAAGTCTGAAAGAAAGAGTTGCCGTTATGAAGGCTGTTGCAATTGGACAGAAAGCGCCTGACTTTACTCTTAATGATGTAAATGGTAATCCGGTGTCGCTATACTCAAAAATTGGTCCAAAATTGCTCTTGATAGATTTCTGGGCATCATGGTGTCAACCTTGTCGCCAGGAAAATCCTAATGTGGTAAAGATCTATAATGAATTCCATAAGAAGGGATTTGATATTGTCGGCGTATCTCTTGATCACGTTAAAGACGCCTGGGTTAAAGCTATAGCTAATGACAAACTCACATGGACACAGGTTTCTGATCTGATGTGGTGGAATAGTGCTGCTGCCAGGTTATATGCAGTGAATGCAATTCCAGCTAATTTTCTGCTTGATGAAACCGGTAAGATAATTGGCAAAAACCTGAGAGGTGACGCTTTATATAAGAAAGTAAATGAGATACTTGGAGCTAAGAAATAACTGTAATGAAGAGTGAGGTATGAGTGGTGAGAGAACCTCACACCTCATGCCTCACACTTTTTACTCCTCCCTTTTTATCTCCTCCAGAATAAATCCCGTACCTCTTACTGTCCGAATATCAATGTTTTTATCTTCTGAAACATATTTTCTTAAACGACTGATAAATACATCCATACTTCTTCCAAGAAAATAATCATCCTCACCCCATATTTCTGTTAGAATATCTTCTCTGGCCAGAATTTTGTTTTTATTAATTATGAAATATTTTAATAATTGAGCTTCTTTTAGCGTAAGCTTTTCTTTTGTATCTCCACTGGTAAGCTCAAGCGTATTATATTTCAATACTGTCTGGGATATTTTAAACTCATCATTGCTCGATGTATAAGCCCTTTTTAAAATATTATTTATACGGAGAATGAGAACCTCAGGATCAAATGGTTTAGTTATATAATCGTCGGCTCCGATTTTGAGGCCTCTTACAATATCTTCTTTGAGACTCTTTGCAGTAAGAAAAATTACCGGTACATCGGGATGCATATTTTTTACTTTTTCAGCCAGGGTGAATCCGTCCATTTCAGGCATCATAACATCGAACACACATATATCTGGTTTATCCTGATTAAACATTTCCCATGCCTCCTTACCATCGCGGCCAAGCTTTACTTCAAAACCACTGATAGATATATACTGGGTTAATATATTTCCAAAATCTCTGTCATCTTCAGCAATTAGAACTTTCATTTCCAGGATATTTTAATGAATATGGAATTATCATAGTAAAGGTACAAATTTTTATCACTTTGTTTATTGAGAACTGATCTCCATTCAGCCGATAACTTCTTTAAAAATCTCAAAATCATGTTAATCATTTCGGTATTATTCTGATTTAATTATTTCAGATAATACCGATACACCGTTTTCATTAATGGCTTCTATCCTGAAGAAGTATGGAACATCTTTATCCATTGCTTTAAGCCAGTATTCATTACTACCATAAACCATAATGCAATTATATAACTTGTCAGGAGCTATTCCCATATAGATATTATAAGCATAAGCATTATCTACCGGCGTCCATTTGAGCCAGGCATTTCGTTTGTCCTTTTCAGTACGCAAAACAACGAAATTTCTGACGCTATCCGGTTTATTACCATGGCCTGATCCGAATACGCGTAGCCCGCTTATGGCAAATTTACCTGTGGGAAGATGAATGTTGACCAATTTTACAAACCGGGCTTCCACAGGCACAGGCAGTTCAATATAATCGTGTGGAACATCTGTATTATTTTTGCTTTTGTCGATCAATACTGACCATTTTTTCCCATCGGATGAATAATATACCTTGTATTGATGAAAGATGTTGGTTTGTTTTCCCAAAAATGCAGCGTCCTGATCGGCATAGTTAATCTGGATTGCCCTTACAGTAGATAGTTCTCCAAGATCAGAAGATATCCACTCACCGGGGTTGCCTGTTGAAGCACACCAGTAATTTTTTATGTTTTCGTCAACGGCATTATTTGGAGGATAGCCACCAAGCGATGAAGAGACCTGCACCGGTTTATTGTAATTTAGCAACATCCATCCTGTAAAGCGGCCTGACAGATGATCTTCTTTGCCATCAGGAAGATAAAGAGGATAATCTCCAAATGCAGTGTTACAGTACATAATATCATTCTTGTCGAAGCCTGCCGGCCACATGCCTAATCGTCTTTCGAAACTGTTTTTTACAGAAATTGAAATAGTACTGACATGCCAGTAATTATCCCATTTATCCAGGAATGTTGCTCCATGCCCCGCACCTCGTGCAAAACCACCGGCTTTATAAGAGAGCGGCATTGATTGATGAACGAAATTGCCCAGAGGCTGGTCAGATACAGCTACCCCATCGGCATATCCGCTGAACTCTGTACCGGGAGCACCATATTGAAGATAATATCTGCCATTGTGTTTTGTCATCCATGCACCTTCAATAAACGGATCGAGAAAAGTATTATCGGAATATTCTCCGAAACGTTGCCATCCAAAACGTTTATAGTTCAAAAGCAAAAGTTCTTTTCTTGTTCCTACCGGAGTAAATGTTTTCCTGTTGATTTCAATCCCATAGAGGGGATAAGCATTGCTGCTTCCATTATACATATAAACCTTTCCATCATCATCGACAAAAAAATCAGGATCCCACCCACCAATGGTAAAGTCATTAACAGCTTCTTTCCACTCATTTGCTTTAGGATTGGTGCTCATCCAGATCGGGAAATTTGTGGAATAAGTGGATCCAAATACAAGCATTGTGTCTCCCTGTACCCATACTGCAGGCGCACATAAATCATCATACACCTTATGGTAAGATTTAAGAAAAGATTTTGAAATAAAATTCCAATGATTTAGATCGGTGCTCCACCAATAACCCATCTGATTAGTTGAAAAGAGATAGTAATCACCCTTATACAATACGATTACCGGATCGGCAGTTGCCCTGTGCCTGCCTGATTCCGTGAAATTCGGAATAGGAGTGTACCCGTAATCCAGATTAAGAGGATTACAATAAGTTTTTTGCGCCGAGAGTCTGCCAGCAAAAAGAGTTATCAGAACGGATATTAATATCAGGTATAGTTTAATTATATCAGTTGTTTTTTTCATATGATTTAGTCTTGAGACTTCTTAAGAATGATAAGGTAATATCACAGTGAAGGTACTTCCCTTTCCTGTTTTACTGCTGACAGTGACATTGCCGCCGTGAGCTTCCACAATTTTCTTTACATAATAAAGTCCAAGTCCCAACCCTTTGAATTTGTGTATATTTCCTGTTGAAGCCCTATAAAATTTATCAAAGATGTGTTTCTGGTCGGTCTTATTAATTCCTATTCCGTTATCAGCAAACCTAATACATACGTTATCCTCGATACTGAAACCTTCAATGTCAATAACAGGGTCTTTATCGGAATATTTAACTGCATTCGAAAGAAGGTTATTTACCAGCGTGGTAAAATACACAATGTCAAGGTCAATTTCTGCTACCTTGAAATCGTATTTCTGACTTATTGTAGCATGGTTTCCTCCACCCGATCTGAAACTATCAACAACATCATTCATTATCTCCTCAATCTTTACAGTTTTTTTGTCAAGTTGAAATTGTGTTCTTTCCCACATGCTTATCTCGAGAATCATATTAATAAGCTGATTCAGATGAACACTCTGTTTCCCAATGAGTTTTGCTGTTTCAAGTATTTTGACATCATCGCTTCTTATTTGTGGCATTTCAAGAGTCTTACCGGCTACTGTAATAGTCGACAACGGAGTTTTAAGCTCATGTGTCATATTATTAATAAAGTCAGTCTTAAGGTTTGAAAGTCTTCTTTCTTCTCTGAGATTCCTGTAAGTTATCATGAACATGATGCCTACGAGAAGGATGCTCATTGAACTCATTCCGAGTGATGCAGAGGTCTCTTTTAAAACAAGTTTCTTCTTGTCGGAGAAGTCAATATAATAATCAAAATTTAATCTGTAATTATTGCCTTCGAGGTGAGTCCCCGGCCTTACAAGTATACTGGAGCTGGAAACTTCTTTGGGAGCTTCTCTTGTACTGCGATCAAGCGACCTATTATTTGTAAAGCCTTTCCTCTGGTAAACGATAAGTGTATCTGCAGCAATCAGCTCCACATTATTTATTACAATTTTATATTTAAAATTTTTGTCTAACCCCCTGCTTTCAAAATACGACGACAATAACCCGGAAAGATCTTGTTCCTGGTTTACTACCTTTGTGAAATAGCTCAGAATTTCCTGTTTCAGGTTCTCAAGTTCTTTTTCATCTTTTAAGGTAGCTAATTCTTTAATATACTCACCTGATTTTTGATCCAACAGAATCCTTACTGTATCAAATCCATCTGTCGACATATCTTTCCAGATATTATAAAGAGCCTCCTGTGATCGGATTGTATATCTAATCGCGAACAACTCGTTTTTCTGTTTCCATACCCCCATTACGATAAATACCTGGACAGATATCAGGATAATAATTGAGGTAATACCCAGGATCAAAACGGTATTCTTATTTTTCATTTTGCTTATATAACTTTCTCAAAATTATTCATTTTATTGAAACCTCATAAGAGTAAGCGAAACATTAACCCTGTATTAACCCGGTGTTAACAAAATAGCAATCAGATGTATCGTATTTTTACATAGTCAAACTAATAACGAGGCAGTCATGAAAAAGTTCAGGTATTTTTTAATTGTAATCTTCTTTTTTTCAATAGGTTCTGCTTTTCAGCAGGCAAAAGCCCAGGAAAAAGTTAAAGATGAGCAGGCGAATGATGCTAAGATCCAGCAGTCAATTGACCAGCAGAAAAAAGCAATAGCAGATCAGAAAAAAGCAATGGCAGAGGATGAGCAAAATCTTAAAAGACAGCATGAACTAATTGATAGTTCTATGAATGAAGCCAGTGAGGCATTGGAAAATGCTGCAAATGAAAGAACTAAAATCTATAGGGCCATACCAAGAGGGGACAGGTCATTCAACTTTGATGAGCCCTACATATTATCAGGGCGGGATATGCAGGGATTCTTTGGGCACGATATGGGTGGAGGCTCTGAGAGAACGACCTGGGATTTTTCAAAGACTGTAAAAGACAACACATTCTCAAGTGATTACACATTTGATGTGGAGAAAACTTCAAAAACTGTCGTAATGTCTGTAATGGGAGACTGCAAATCCGGAGAAATCCGTATCAAAATTATAATGCCAAATGGTAAAAACTATTCCGATATCTTAATTGACGAATCAGGCAATCTGAATTGGAGAAAGTCATTCATGATTTCAGAAACTGAGAATCAGGATAAAACGGGAAACTGGAAATTTCAGATTTCATCGACAAAGGCAACAGGCTTTTTTAAAGTTTCGCTACAGGCGTATTGATTTTAATTTCTTTATGAGAGGGGACTGGAAACTGGCCCCCTTTTTTATTCGCCTGAAGATTTCGTCAGACAGTTATTAAAGAACGGATCCCAGTTCCTGTTTTGATAGAACTCCGATAATTTAATATTAAAATAACCCAGTATATGTTTAGGTGACAGAGTATATATTAACTCATCATTGTCACCGCAATAAGGCTCTGTAACAGACATTACTTCTTCAATATTAACATTTTTACTGGCTGAAACACCTGAATATATTTCATAAATATTTTTTGGTATGGCAATAATAATGGTATATAAACCATAATCTTTCCTTTGAAAAAAGAAATATGTTGCTTCAACAGGCTCATCAGGATTTACCCGGTCAGTTGAATGAGACAACTGGTTTTCGAAGATAAATCCTTCATTCATAATATTTTCTACAACATCGAAGTCCTTTGTGTTATGAAGAAAGAAATAGCAATCTTTATAATTCTTCATTATTGATGTAAGTATCTCTCCTTTATTCGTCATCAGGCATAGAATCGGGATTACGTTTTTCTTATCCAAAATTAGATTATATTATTTTATTTCTCACACTTAAACCATTTGTTCTGTTATATGTTAAATTTGCAACAATTGATCACTTTTCTAAAAAATGAGAAAAATATTCCTTTTTCTGATGACCTGTCTTATGATGTCATGTGGCCGGAACGGAGTTGATTCCGGGAAGAAGATAATTACAGTCAGTATAGCTCCCTTCAAGTATTTTGTTGAAGAAATTGCAGGTAATGACTTTACGGTTAACATTATGGTTCCTGCCGGAGCAGATCCTCATATTTACGAGCCTTTCCCGGAACAGATAAACAAACTGAGGCGGTCAGTCGCCTATATCAGCAATGGTTTTCTTGGCTTTGAAATGAACTGGCTCAACCGTTTTTACGAGACGAATACTGCTATGAAACGGCTATCTCTGGGCGACAGTATCAATCTTCTGAATTCAGTTCATCACGATGGAGGTCACCTCGAAGTGGCAGATCCACATTTTTGGGTCTCGCCAAAAAGTGCCCTTGTCATTGCTTGCTCAGTTAAAGAGTTACTTTGTGAGCTTTACCCTTCTCAAAAAGATAAATACGAATCAAATTTCAAACTTCTTATATCAAAAATCAAAGAAGTTGATGATAAAGCAGAAAAACTCTTTTCCGATGTTCCTAAAAAAAGATTCATGATTTATCATCCTGACCTTGCATACATTGCGCGGGATTATGGGCTCGAAGAAATAGCAGTAGAATCCGAGGGGAAAGAACCAACACCTTCGAGTATGAGAGAACTCATTGACCGTGCCAGGAAGGATAACCTGAAGACAATATTTGTTCAGAAAGAATTTGATATCAAAAATGTAAAGGTTATTGCAGGAGAAATAGGCGCTAAGATCGTACTTATTGATCCCCTGTCGGAAAACTGGCAAAAATCAACATCTGATATTATCGATGCGATTTATGCAAGTATCCTTGAAAGTTCAAAATAGTTATCTCTATGGCATATCTCTTCGAAATGTTCTCTTTGTCAGCTTCTTATGGAGCTAATGTCGTATTACAGGACGTGAATTTCAAGGTAGATGATAATGATTTTATTGGAGTTATTGGTCCTAATGGAGGGGGAAAAACAACACTCCTGAAAGTAATTCTTGGCCTAATAAAGCCCGCTAAAGGGAAAATAGTTTTTAACAAGGAGTTATTAAATGGGAACAGAATTGGTTACCTGCCACAAATATCTACGGGTGACTTAAACTATCCGGTAAGCATAGCTGATATTATCCTTTCAGGTCTAATGATCGGGAAAGGCTTTTTTTCAAGAATGTCAGACTCTGATAAAAAAAAGGCTGATGAAGTTATTGATGAACTTGGCTTATCGGGCATGTCGGAATTAAATTTAAATGAATTATCGGGCGGACAAATCCAGCGGGTTTTTCTGGGACGGGCAATTATTGGAAATCCAAGATTGCTTTTACTTGATGAACCGGGGAATTTTGTCGACACGACTTTTGAGAATGATTTTTATGAAAAGTTACGGGAGCTCAACAAACGCATGGCAATTCTTATGGTTTCTCACGATGTAGGAACCATATCTGCACATATAAAATCTTTTGCCTGTGTAAACAGAAGTCTTCACTATCATCCGTCGCATGAAATAACCAATGAAGATCTTCAGGCTTATGGATGCCCTATTCAACTTATTACTCATGGCGTTGTTCCTCATACTGTACTTAAAATGCATAAATAGTGGAAGCTAATATTTTTCAATATGAATTTGTTATAAGAGGCCTGCTCGGAGCTGTTTTTGCAAGTATTACAGCTGGATTAGCTGGCACATACGTAGTATCGAAGAGGATGGTTTTTTTGAGCGGTGGCATTACACATGCCTCGTTCGGAGGTATCGGAATAGGATATTTTATGGGCATTAACCCAGTACTGGGAGCTGCTGTGTTTGGTATTCTTTCTGCTCTCGGTGTTGAGTATCTTTCCGTAAAACAGAGAATAAGAGAAGACTCGGCTATTGGTATTTTATGGGCTTTCGGAATGGCGATAGGAATAATATTTATATACATGACACCCGGATATACACCAAATCTGATGAGTTATCTTTTCGGTAGTATCCTTACTGTTTCAAACGCCGATATTATTGCTTTAGGAATCATGTCTTTAATACTTATCTTTTATTTCGGGATATTCTACAGAACAATTCTTTATATCTCTTTTGATGAGGTATTTGCGAGAACATATTCCTCATATGTTGACATGTTTAAATATATTACAACATCATTGATAGCTCTCACTATTGTATTAAATATCAGGATGGCAGGTGTTGTTCTGGTTATATCTTTACTTACCATTCCTCCAAACATTGCGATGTTATTCACCAGGGTATATTTTAAAATTGTTTTATGGTCGGTAATTACAGGATTTGTCGGTACCGCAACAGGTTATGTTATCTCATATTATGCCGGTATACCAACCGGGGCAACAATAATTTTTACACTGGTAATAATATGGGTACTTGTAAAAGGGACTATTCACATACTGGAACAATTGGCAAGGTCTGATAGCTCCAGACACTTAAGTCAATCGGAACTCAAGTGAAAGATAAATTAAGATTAGTAAAATTAGATTTTGATATTTATAATATAAATCAATGATACAATGGATTACGATCTGATAATAATTGGTAGCGGGCCCGGGGGGTATGTTGCTGCTATCAGGGCATCACAATTAAAAATGAAGGTAGCTGTAGTTGAAAGAGCTGAACTGGGAGGAATTTGTCTCAATTGGGGATGTATTCCCACCAAGTCTCTCCTGAAAAGTGCCCAGGTCTTTGAATATCTTACTCATGCCTCTGATTATGGAATCACCATTGATGGAGAGGTACGACCCGATTTTAGTGCCATGGTTACCCGAAGCAGAAATGTAGCCAGCGGTATGAGTAAGGGTGTACAATTCCTTTTCAAGAAAAATAAGATTGAACATTTAAAAGGATTTGGACGTCTGGCAGGAATGAATACTGTCGAAGTGGAGGATCAGGAGGGTAATAAAAAGAACTATACAGCAAAGAATATCATTCTGGCAACGGGGGCAAGATCAAAAGAGCTGCCAAATCTGAAGCAGGATGGGAAGAAGATAATAGGATACCGAGAGGCAATGTCACTCGAAAAACAACCAGGTTCAATGGTCGTTGTAGGCTCAGGAGCAATCGGCAGTGAGTTCGCAAATTTCTATCAGTCGCTCGGTACCAAAGTGACACTTGTTGAATTTTTGCCAAGGATTGTTCCCGTTGAGGATGAAGAAGTATCAAAACAGCTTGAGAGGTCCTTCCGGAAAATAAACATGAACATAATGACCGGCTCGACGGTCGAGTCAGTTGATATTTCTAAAGAGAAATGCCTCGTTACCATCAAAACACCTAAAGGACAGGAGATTGTTGAGGCAGATATTGTTCTGTCAGCAGTTGGGATTACAACGAACCTCGAAAATATTGGTATTGAGCAGACTGGTATCAAAACTGATAAAGGTAAAGTAGTTGTGGACGATTATTATTGTACTTCGGTACCCGGCATTTTTGCAATTGGTGATATTGTTCATGGGCCGGCGTTGGCTCATGTAGCTTCAGCTGAAGGAATAATATGTGTTGAGAAGATAGCGGGTAAGGAAGTTGAACCTCTTGATTATAAGAATATTCCTGGATGTACATATACTACTCCTGAGATTGCTTCATGTGGTCTGACTGAAACTGCAGCAAGAGAAGCAGGTTATGATATTAAAGTAGGAAAATTTCCTTTTACTGCTTCAGGAAAAGCGGCTGCAGCAGGTGCAAAAGATGGTTTTGTCAAACTTATTTTTGATGCAGCTTATGGTGAACTTCTCGGTGCGCATATGATCGGTGCCAATGTCACCGAAATGATTGCAGAGATAGTTGTTGCCAGAAAACTTGAGACCACAGCTCATGAAATAATAAAGTCGGTACATCCTCATCCAACCATGTCGGAGGCTGTTATGGAAGCCGCTGCAGCTGCATATGGTGAAGTGATCCACTTATAACCCCTGTCATTTCTTTACTTTAAAACAAAGAATATAATATTAACGCAACCTTTTTTCAATAATTACCATCAATCTTTTAAGAAATACTGGCTTTTGAGATAATTATTTTATATTTTTATGTTCTCATTCAGGTAATAAACCTTGTCGGATACAAAAAAAATAATAAAAGGTTGTCTCGCCGGTAACAGAAGGGATCAGGAGCTTCTATACAGGAGACATGCTGCTAAGCTATATGCAGTGTGCCTTCAGTATTCAGGTAATGATGAAGAAGCAAGAGATATTTTGCAGGAAGGGTTTATAAAGATTTTTGAAAACCTTGGTCATTATAAACATGAAGGCTCTTTCGAAGGTTGGATGAGACGGATAACTGTAAATACTGCTCTGGAAAAATTCCGAAGCCGGCATAACCTTTATAGAGTCGATGACATAGATACGATAAAAGAACCGGATGCGGAACCTGATAATCATGACTACGCGGGTCTTGAGGCAAATGATCTGCTTACGATTATCAGAGAATTGCCTTCAAAGTACAGGATGGTATTTAACTTGTATGCACTTGAAGGATATTCACATAAAGAAATTAGTAAAATGGTGAATATTTCAGAAGGTACTTCAAAATCAAATCTTTCCCGTGCAAGGGTCATTCTTCAGAGAAGAGTCGGATCTTACACAGGAATTAAGAAAAAGGTAGTAAATGAATGAGAAAGAGGCAAATATTGACCTGCTCTTCAGAAATGGGCTTAAAGACTTCGAGGTAATTCCACCGCCGGGTGTATGGGATGGTATTCATTCTGCCATTAAAATCAAATCGCGGCAGTTTATTTATCTCAGAACTGCTGCTGTTATTACTGTTCTTCTTGCTTTAAGTTTTTTAACATACCGTTGGAGCCGTCAGATATCAGTTGTACAACCAGCCTCCGAAATTTCTCTTAATGTTCCGGATTATTCACCTGTTTTCTCTAAACAGGGTAACAGACAACAAATCACAGCGGAGAAAAAATCTGCTCCAGTTAAAAACAATCCCGGAATCCTTGCCGAAACGTTTCCGACAACAGATAATGCAATGGAAGGTGAAGTATCAGCTTCTACTGATCAGATTTTAAAAATACAGGAGACAAAAGACCTTAATTTAACAAAAAATGATTTCATCAGGCGTCCTAAACCTTTTCCTGTAATTACACCTGAAAGGAATTCTTATAATTCAAAATATTCTGAATTACAATATCTTCCTGAGAATATTGCGGTAAAACCACAAAAGAGGTGGTCAATTGCAGCTATGGCTTCCCCAACTTATTACTCAAATTTTAATACAGGAAATGATGCATTTTCAAAACAGCTAAGCTCAGCAGAACAACCACTTATGTCATATTCCGGAGGGCTTGCATTTTCTTATAAGATAAGTAAACGATTCAGCATTCAGTCGGGTCTTTATTACTCCTCTCTCGGCCAGAAAGTAGATGGTATTACTTCTTTCGATGGATTTCAGAAATATGAGACTTCCAAAGGAGGTCCTAACTTTGAAGTACTTACCACTAACGGGACTATCTATACAAGTAATCCCAACGTATTCCTTGCATCAGTGGGTTCCGACAGGGTTGTTACAACTTATACGAAAGATGTTTTTGACCCTAAAAAGGCAAGCCTTCAGCCTATCAGTAATTCACTTGACCAGAATTTCAGTTACCTGGAATTACCACTCATAGTAAGATATAAAATTGTGGATAAGGCGATTGGTATTAATCTTATAGGCGGTGTATCGTATAATTTTTTAGTAAATAATTCCGTATATACAACCTCTGAGGATGGCACCAGGTATTCTATAGGGAAGACTGACGGTCTGAATCCGCTTACTTTAAGCAGTTCACTTGGTATGGGAATGGAATACAATTTCACAGGTAAACTATCACTTAATCTCGAACCCACTTTCAGGTATTACCTGAATCCTTTCAGTTCTACTTCAGGTTCATACATCCATCCATACTCTTTTGGAATATTCTCCGGAATCTCGTATAAATTTTAGTATCTGATATCCTTTCCTTCTTCCTGAATTTCCCCTTGGAGAATCTTTTTTAATTTCAGTCTCCCTTCATCAAATTATTTTACTTTTACCTGAATTATTTTTCAGGGGCAAAAATGTTACCTTTGCACTTTATTTCTAAAGGCTTCGTTTATTATGCTAAATAAAAATAAGAAAACAATACTGACAGCTTTTGTTCTTACCGGATCAGTTATAATAATTCTTTCAATTGCGCAGAGTTTTAAGGGATTTGGCAGTGGTCCTTCAGGAATCAGACAGGTAGTAGATACTCTGTATAATATCAAAGCATTCAAGTTGCCGGACGAGGTTACTTTTGCGGGTGAAAACATGCCTCTCAATAACTTTGATACACGTGAGAGTCTTGAACGTGAAATTCTCATAAGTGCCTACAGGCACTCCTCTACAATACTAATAATTAAGAGGGCTAACAGGTATCTTCCGATGATAGAAAAGATATTGAAAAAGAATAATATTCCTGATGATTTCAAATATCTGGTAGCTGCTGAAAGTGAGTACAGTAACATGGTCTCTCCTGCCGGAGCTACAGGTTTTTGGCAGATAATGCCTGAAACGGGAAGGGAAGACGGCATGGAGATAAACACTGTTGTAGATGAAAGATATAGTATTGAAAAGGCTACTCAGTTCGCTTGCGACTATTTTTTGAAATCATATGAAAAATTTAATAGCTGGACACTTGCAGCAGCTTCATATGATGGGGGCAGGGCAGCAATAGCCGAGCAGATTGAAATTCAGCACCAGCATAATTATTATGATCTGCTGTTAAGTGAGGAAACGGCAAGATATATATTCAGAGTTGTGGCATATAAGCTGATTATTACTGATCCTGAAAATTATGGTTTCAGGATCGGGCAAAGTGATTTATATCCTGAATTGAAATACTCTGAAGTAAAAGTTGATAGTACTGTAACCGACTTTTCAGCTTTTGCTGAGAAGTTCGGGACTAATTATAAAATGTTAAAGTT